>JBIKTT010000509.1:0-2755 GCA_044347925.1 Phycisphaerales bacterium | reverse complement strand
CCTGGTGCTTGTAAAGCTGATAAATCGCCGTCCGGAACGGAGCGTGCACGCTGTCCGCCCGCGCGATCTCCGAGAACATCGCGTTCTCAACGCCGTTGATCGCCACCGGCGCGATGCTCATCACCAGAGCCGTCGAGCCCGACCCGTCGCCCAGCGGCACGTCCTTGGTCGTCTTCCACGTCCCCGCGATCATCTGACCGGCCTTCTCCAGGTCCGCATCGGTCCACTTGGCAACCGAAGCCGTCCGCGCCGGCGGCGGCGGAGGAGGCGGCGTCGCGGGCTGACCGCCCGTCACCGACTTGATCGGCGGAACCCCGCCCGGGTTCGTACCCGGAGGCGTCGCCGCTCCAGGCTGACCAGCAGCCGGCTTGGCCGCACCCGGGGCGCCAGGAGTGGAACCCGACCCCGGCTGCGCCCAAGCGGGCACGATCGCCGCCATCAGGGCAAGCCCGCAGGCCGCGCACATTGCTTTCATCGAAGTGTTTTTCATCGCTTTCATAGTTTGAATCGTCCTTCTGAGATCAGACTCGTTGCGACCCGGGATGGCGGCTTTCCCCGCCCGAGACTCCCGACGTCCAGACCTCCGACACGTCCTTACGCCAGCTCCGGGAACATCTTGCGGACCACGCCCACAAGATCCTTCACGTGGCTGATCGACTCGTTCATGAACTTCTGCTCTTCCGCGTCCAGCTTGAACGTCAGCACCCGCTCCACGCCGTTGGCGCCAAGCACCGCCGGCACGCCGACGAAGTAGCCCTGACCCTTCTGACCCGGCGCCACGCCGAACTCATCCTCGCAGTACGCCGCCGACGCGATCACCCGCTTCTTGTCGCGAACGATCGACTCGACCATCTCGATCGTCCCCGCGGCCGGCGCGTAGTACGCGCTCGTGCCCATCAGGTTCACGATCTCGCCGCCGCCCACCTTCGCACGCTGCACGCACGCCGCGATCTTCTCCGCCGGAAGCAGGTCGCTCACCGGGATCCCGTTCACGCTCGTCCGCTTCGGCAGCGGGACCATGTCGTCCCCGTGCCCGCCAAGCAGCAGACCCTGGATGTCCTCGACGCTCACGCCAAGCTCCATCGCCAGGAACGTCTTGTACCGCGCCACGTCCAGCGCACCCGCCTGACCCATCACGCGGTGCGCCGGGAAACCCGTCACCTTCCACGCCACATACACCATCGCGTCAAGCGGATTGCTCACCACGATCACGACCGCGTTGGGAGCGTACTCGCGAACCTTCTCCGCGCAGCTCTTCACGATCCCCGTGTTCACCTGGATCAGATCGTCCCGGCTCATCCCCGGACGACGCGGCAGACCCGCCGTGATCACCACCACGTCGCTGTTGGCGATGTCCGCATAATCGAACGTCCCCGTGATCTTCGCGTCAAAGTTCTCGATCGGTCCGCAGCACGCAAGGTCCAGCGCCTTGCCCTTGGGCATGTGAAGCTCGGGCTTGTCCTTGTTCTGGATGTCCAGCAGAACGATGTCCCCAAGCTCCTTCGCCGCAGCCCAGTGCGCGCACGTCCCGCCGATGTTCCCTGCTCCGATAATGCTGATCTTCGCCCGCCGCGTCGGCATGTTGTGACTCTCCAGTTTTGACCCTCAAGCCCGTCACCATCTCGGTGGACGCCGTGCCTCGAGGGGGCGCAAGCATAGGCCCCGGCACCCCCTGTACGACCGATTCACCCCGTTCTGGCCGCTCTCCCGGACGAAAAAAAGCCCGCGGCTTACGCCACGGGCTTCATCGGTCATTCTCTTCATCCAGGCTTTACTTCTTGCCGGCAATCAGCGGAAGAAGCTGGCTGTTCGACAGGTTCAGCGAACCCAGCACCGAAGCCGCCGCCGTCGCCTCCGCCGCGTCCGCGCTCATCGCCGCTTCACGCAGACGGGACACATGACGGTTATCCATCTTGTTCCCGTACCGGCGGGCCGAAGCCCCGAGCTTGCCAAGAAGCCCAACCCGCTCCTCGCCCGTCGCCTTGAACGCCGCGTCCGCCAGCGCCCGCTGGGCCTGCTGCTGATCGATCCGCGAAACCACCTCCGCCACGTCCATCCGCACTTCCGCGCGGTTGTCCCCAAGCGAAGCCACCAGCGACTGCGCCGCATCCTCAACCTTCAGCACCGCGTTCCCGCCCACCGCAAGGTCGCGAAGAACCGCCAAGGACTGAAGCGAGTACGCCGCCGACTCATCCGCAGAGATCGGGCCGCCCGTCGTCGAATCCGAAAGCTCCTTGATCGTCGCCAGCACCGCCGCCTCGCCGGCCGCCGACGGACGAACCGCCACCGACCCGTCCGACGTGTACCGCTTGCGAAGATCAGGGATGTTGTCCTGCGTCGCCAGAATCACGATCGGAGACGCCGCCAGCTTCGCGTCCGTCCGAACTTCCGCCACCGTGTTCGAAGCCTGCTCGACGTTCAGGTTCGCCGTCACCACAAGGTCCACCGCCGCCGCCGAAGCAACCGGCTGCGCGATGTCCGCAAGCGTCTTGCCGTACGGAAGAACCTTGTACCCGGCCTTCTCCACCATCCCACGAACCGCCTGGTACACCTCGACGCTGCTCGCGAACACCACCGCGTTCCGCTCCGAAGCCTCGCGGATCGCGCCCGCAAGCGTCGGCACCACGCGCTCGGAGCCCGTGAACGTCTCACGCGGCTGCGCCGCGCCCAGAACGATCGCCGCTTCATACTGCACGCGACGGTTCGGATAGTTGATCGCCTCAAGCAGCGGCTGACGCGTCAGACCGCTCGACCA
>JBIKTT010000033.1:0-9906 GCA_044347925.1 Phycisphaerales bacterium | reverse complement strand
ACCTCGAGGTGTACGAAAATGGTATCCGTCGGCTAAAGGGTGTCGGGCGGGTTCTGTTTACTGATGTGGTTGTACCTCCGCAAGTTCTGACCGTCCCAGACAATGCAGAGTTTGAGGACGTGGTGTGCATGGCGGTCAGGTGTGGTGTGATTGTCGCTGCAAGGACCTTGGGTCACTCTGAAGAGATCTTTCGTGAACGCCTCGTGGCCAGCTTATGGGAAACTCTGAACGCTGGTGATTTGTTCGCGCCGTTCATCAGCGGCGAGACTCCAATTGCCTACTCAAAGCAGCGCTGAGGTGGGCGGCACGGTTGGAAATCACTTCGGGATCGGTGACACCGGCCGAGCTTCCTTGCCGGTCTTGGCGGAATCGCGTTGCCGAACGAGGGGTCGATCCGCCTCCACGGGACGATGGGTTTTCGGCACGCGTCGGCGTGTTCCGGGAAGTCGGGCGAAAGTTTGACCAATGGGACGACACGTGGTGGTGGCAATTGATGCTGTGAGGCGCGAGGGGGCGTTCGTGGCCGGGGGGGGGCGGTGCGCCAATGATCGCCGGTGGGAGCCATCATCTCCTTATTGGTCATCGCGAGCCTTTCGCTCATCATCGTGCGTGTCGGCGCGACCGCGCTCGTGATGACGGGGCTGTCGAGGGATGTCGCGAGCTTTCAGGCCTATTCAGCGTTTTTCGGGGTTGGGTTCACCACCGCCGAGGCCGAGATGGCCGTCAGCACACCGTACCGCCGGCGGATCATCAAGCATCTGATTCTGGCGGGTAACCTCGGCATCACGGCGGGGCTGGGCTCGGTTGTGGTTGCCTTTGTGAAAGCCGACGGGCTTCGTGCCGAGATGGGTGTCCTGCTCTGGATTCTGGGCGGGCTGGCGGTGCTTGCGGTTCTGGCGTTAACGCCCCCGATGCAATGGGCTCTTGACTGGACCATCCGCCTTTCGCTGAAGCGGGCGGGCGTCGTGCACGCGGCGGACTACGGGCTTTTGCTCCGGCTGCATGCCGGATTCGTCGTCTCCGAGATCAGCGTCAGGCCGGATTCTCCGCTTGTCGGGCGGACTCTCGCTGAAACACGGCTGGGATCGCGCGGCGTCGTTGTTCTGGGGATAACGCGTCGCGACGCTGCGGGTCTTCCGGAGTACATCGGCACCCCGCAGGGGGCCACCGACATTCGCTCCGGCGACCTGCTGACTGTTTATGGCAGGCCGGATGGCATCGCCACGGTCATCGATTGAGCCGGGTGGCACCGATCGAGCAAACAGACCCGTGGCACTGATCGCCGGCTCCTCCGGCGGGTGGCATCGAGATCGGCGGGTGGCACCGAACTCCGGAAGTGACTACAACCCGTGGCATCGAAGTCGCTTCGACTTCGATGCTCTTGGCACGACGAGCGTCCAACCATCGAAGTCATCCCAAGCGGCTGATTTCGAGGGCACGGCGGGTGGCACGACCGACGCGTGCCACGGCCATCCCGCTTCGGGATCATCGTGGAATCGCGTCCCCGTCGGAAGAGACTCTCCATCCCCGAAGTGAGACCAACCACGACCATGCGGAGGACCGGCTGATCGTGGCACCCGGCAGAAGGTCCAGGCCAAACTGCCCTACATCGCGGATGTTCGGCACCGCGAGGCAAGCAATCCGGTCGCTTCGGAAAGGTCCAGATCGGCCACGAGCAAGCCCGCTTTGCCGTAGGGTTGGAAGCACTGCAGCGTTCCGTCCGGTCGCGCGACCGCCGACGTTGTTCCAGAGCCTTCGCTCGCGCAGTTCACCGACGCGAAGTAGCACGTGTTCTCCGCGGCACGGCACAGCACCGCCTTTTCATGGAACGTGTTGGCGGGGTCGGCGAATGTGACCGGGCGATAGCTGCCGGGCTCGGCAACGTGTGCGTGCGGGTGAAACACGACCTGCGCTCCTCGGCGTGCAGCCCACCGCACTGTCTCGGGATATCTCCACCCTTCGTGACAGATCACCACCCCGAAGGTCAGAGGGCCGGCGGTAAAGACCCGGCGTTCCGTGCCGAAAGCGGGATAGACGCTGTCTTCGGACGGATCCAACTGCACCTTTTCCTGCCAGCCCGCGATCGTGCCGTCGGGATTGATCACACACGCGGCGATCTGCAGCCCGCGATCCGTGACGCGCTCCGTGCCCAGGATCACCGTGATGCCGGCAGCCTTGGCCGCTTTCGTCACCTCGGACAGCGCTCGCTCGAGAAACGCGCGATCCGGCGACGGCGCGGGCTTGCCGGGCCACCGATATCCTGGAATGAAGCACTCCGGAAAGCAGACCACGAGCGCACCTTGTCGGCCCGCTTCGGCAACGGTCGAGGTTGCCAGAAGCACAGACTCCTCCGGTGTCGCGGGGATTCGGACATTCGCGAGAGCGATTCGAACCGTACTCATGGCAGCACCTCGGTTCGGTGCGGCGAGTGAGCGGTGAGGGCGCGGCTCATCGGTGATTCTCCGGTGGTCTCACCGTGGTGAGAACGGAACTTTGAGTGTCCAAGGCGGTGAGCCATGCTAGGCGGCATTCAAGAGGACGGCGATGTGTTCACGGCGGGTGGCACCGAACTCCGGAAGCGATCGCATCCCGTGGCATTGAAGTCGCTTCGACTTCGAGGCTCTTGGCACGACGGGCGCCCAGCCATCGAAGTCATCCGAAGCGGGTGCCTGCGATGCCACGCTTCCTTCCCGCCGAGAACGAACGCACGGGGTCCATCGGCACCGATCGCCGGAGGAATGGGCGATCGGTGGCACGCCTGGGACTCTCGGCATGATCGGTGCTGCTTGCCGATTCGCCGCAAGTCCGTGCGTGCATCGGGCCAACCTCTTCGGGGTCGTGGGCGGGACGGGGGAGGACGGGTGAGGGGGGTCGCGCTCGCGGACTCGCTTGACCCCCGGCTGCTTTCGAGCAGTTCTTCGGGCTGGGTTGATCAGGTGACAGCGGGGAGATTGCCGGAGTGATCGAAGACCCCTCATCCCCGCCGAGGCGGCGGGACTTCTTCCCGTGAAGTACGGGGAGAAGGAGGAGACGACCCGGCTCGGAGAGCCGGGCCACCGAAGAGGCGGAGCGGGGAGGGAGGACCTATGCTTGCCGGCGCGTGGATTGGCACGCGACCACTTGGCCGGAGTGGCGAAATGGCAGACGCAGCGGATTCAAAATCCGCTTCTCGCAAGAGAGTGTGGGTTCAAGTCCCTCCTCCGGCATTGACGATCGGGTTCAGCAGCCGCTTTCGAAGCCGTCGATGAAGTCGATGAGATCGAAGAAGTCGACGAACTGATCCTGATTCAGATCGGCGGACTGCGGCGGGCGGATGTCGGTCGCGGGCAAGCACGCGGTGCCCTCGAAGCAGTCGACGAAGGCGATAAAGTCGAAGTAGTCGAGGAAGCCGTCGGCGTTGGCGTCGAAGGGGCACGCGGTGGCGTTGCGCACGGCGTCGAAATCGATCCGAATCACGGCACCGGCGTCGCCGCCGAACCGCGCGAGCAGGGAGACGGTTCCGTCGTCGGCGATGGGGCTTGCGGTGTCGAAGCGGCCGGCGGGATTGATGGCGGTGCGGGCGATCTCCGCGCCGGTCGCGGTGCGCTGAACATCGGCGGCGAGCTGGACCTTGGTGGAAGGCAGGACGATCGGGAACTGGCCCGTGAGCGGATCCGCGCCCATGACGGCGGTGAATTCGACGGGAGGGACATCAGGAATCTTGAAGCGTCCGGTCGTCTGATAGACGACGCGCCCGGATTCGTCGATGCCCGCGTTGGTGATCGCGCCGAGGGTGGCGAACGGGGGGAGAAAGGCGGGAGCGGTCGCTCCGCTCTTTGAGATTCGGCGGACGCGATTGGCTTCGAGGACCCAGATCCCGCCCGGCGCATCGACGAGCGATGCGAGCAGGATGATGTCGCCGCGGGCGTTGGTATTGAGCCAGTCGACGCTTGCGATGACGCCGGCTGGGGTGCCGTCGAAGTCCGGCAGAGACTGGCCGGGGAGGGCGATGTCGGAAAGCAGACCATCGCGGACCCGGAAGACACCGGTTGTGCTGCTGGACGCGGCGGTGCAGACGTACGCGCTGAAGAGCACGGAACCGTCGGCGAGCTCGCGATAGTTGAAGACGTCGTCGATGTTCGAGTTCGCGGGCATGTTGGGGGAACGGGCCGGGCGGGCGGCGAGCATCGTGAGCGGTCCGCTCGATTGTCTCCAGAGGCCGTCATCGGCGCTGTTGCCTCGGCCGAAGCCTGTACGCGTGGCGAGCGCTCCACGCACGATGGCAGACCCGCTCGGGCCGATCGCGGGAACATCGGGAAGAACGGTGAAGGGGAGGTTGGTGGTGCCGGGGGCGATCCGGCCCTGCGCGGTGACGAACTGGATGCCGTCGGAGTCGGACCAGCGCCAGACCGCGCGGCCGAGGGAGGTGGGCGAACTGCGCTCGCGGAAGTTCCCGCTGAAGACGAGGCTTCCGCTTGGGCTGATGAGAGGTGCGGCGTCGAGCGAGCCGAGGATCTGTGTGGGGGAGAGGCCGGGGAGCGCATCGCCGACCTTGGCGATGAGGTCGAAGCGTTGGGGCCCGAGACGGTAGAGGCCCGCGATTTGCGTTCCCCCCTGGCTTCCCGTCGCGATGAGCGAGGAGTTGAGCGAGTCGCCGCGCGCAAGGGAGGTGAGGCTCAGCACGAAGCCAGGGGGCATGCCGGGCGCGGGCCCGCCGGCGGCGACGATGTCGGTGTAAACGCCTTCGTTCTCACGGACGTAGACGGAGGAACCGGTCGCGACCTCGTGATAGATCACGCTTGCGTCGGGGTGAACGAGGGGGGGCGAGAGTCGGGTGGGGGTGCGAGTCTGGCCGTTCACGCGACGACCGGTCGCGGAGATGACGTAGGGGTCGATTGTCCCGCCCACGAAGGACCAGGGCGTGAGATACGCGGGATTGGACAGCGTGACGCCGTGTACGTTGGTCGCGCGGAGCGTGTAGGCGCCGTAGTCCTGCTCGGTGAAGTTGGCGAGGTAAAGGCGCTCGTCGTTGACGCCGGAGATGCGTCCCGACACGTTCGAGAGCGGCACGCCGTCCTTGAACCACTGAAGGGCGATGGGGCGGGTGCCGATGACACTCGCCTGGACGATGCAGCCCTGCGTGAGGAATGCGACCGTGGAGTCGGGGTGTCGCGTGAAGATGGGAGCGGTGCAGAGGTCGCCGAAGGGGACGATGCCGTTGGCGGGTTTGCCCATGACAGACGAGAAGCTGCCGCCGACGAACGCTCGCTGGGCGAGTCCGGATCCGAAGGGCTCGATCGCCGTGATGGCGGAGCCGCTGGGTGTGGAGTCGAGGCTGATCCATGCCGAACCGTCCCAATACCGCATGCCGAATTGGGTGGCGACGACAAGCACGTCGCCGAAGCCGAAATTGGCGAAGCTGGCGGCTTGGTAGCCCTGATCGGGCGGGGGGATTGTCGTCGGCGACTCGAAGGTGGCGCCATCGGTGACGACGAAGTGCTGCAGAGAGCCCGAGAGCTGGAAGTTCCCGAGGAACGCGAGCTTCTCGCGTAAGGGGATGATGCGGTTGACGATGCCGCCGCTTGTGAAGGTGACCGGGAGCGGTCGCCAGACGCGGTCGGGGCCGAAGCGGGCGGCGCAGGAATTCAGTCCCGGAGTGAAGGTGCTGAAGCCCCCGCCGACGTAGAGCGAGGAGTTGTACGACGCGATGCTTGTGATGGTGCGCGGCGCGAGCGAGCGGAACACCCACTCGCCGCTCACAAACTCGAACGTTTCGGATCCGCCGCCGCCATGGCGGTAAAGCGAGCCGGTGGCGGGCGAGGTGTACATGATGCAACCGCTGGTCGTCGGTGTCCGTGCGGCGCCCTCGCGGTCCCAGCTTGCGCCGTTCCACGACCAGGTCCAGCCCAGTCCACCCGAGACGTTGTCGAACATCACGATGCGGCCGAGCGTGGGATCAAAGCACATTTCGGCGGCGTTGGTGCCGATCGCGGGGCCGCCAGCTCCCTGGGCTTGCGTCCACTGTCCGCCCTGCCAGATCCAAGTGTCGTTGAAAAGCCCAAGGGAGGGCGAGTATCCGCCGAAAAGAACGAGTTGTGAGCGGATGGGATCAAACGCCATCGTCGCGCCGGAGCGTGCGGCCGGGCCGGAGGCGGAAAGCAGCGTCCACGCCGACCCATCGAACGCCCAGGTCTGGCCGATGGGCGGATTGGATCCGTTCTGGGTTCGGCGGCCGCCGAAGAGAATGGTCTTTCCGGAGGGAGGGTCGAAAGCGGCGGTCGACGCGATGAGCGCCCCCGGATTGCCTTGCGTGGCGAGCGCGGACCAGTTGGTGCCATCCCAGGCGTAGGTCGTGGTGTCGCTTTCGACGCCTCCGTAGACGAAGGCCCGTTCACGGATGGGGTCGTACGCGGCGATATGACCGGCGCGAGCGGAGGGTGAGAATGCGGGGAAGCGACGGCTCCAACGAGTGCCGTCAAACGTCCATGTCATGTTGGACAGGTTTCCCTGAAAGAGATTGTTTCCGCCAAAGACGAGCACATCTCCGAAGCGATCGCGAGCGGCGCGGTGGAACTGAAGCCCGAGCGGCGTGTTGTTGCCGACGCTTGACCATGTGTCACCGTCCCACGCCGCGAGCGAAGGGGAAGCCAAGCCGTTCGCGGACAGGAAGGCCCCGGCGGCGTACAGCTTGGCTCCGGTGCCGTCGTCGTGTGTGGTGAGCGCAAGGACGCGGCCGTCGAGTCCTCCCGAGGCGAGCGGCTCCCAGTTCGTTCCGTTCCACGCCGCGATGCGATCGCCCGCGCCGCCCGTCTGGGTGGTGAAGTCGCCCGCCGCGAAAAGGCGAGCTCCGCTTCCATCGTCGAACATCGTCAAGGCGAAGGTCGCTTGCACCCCGGTTCCCAGCGCAGTCCATCGGACGCCGTCCCACACCGCGACGCCTTGCGCCGCGACACCCCCGATTTCCGTAAAGCTCCCGCCCACGATCAGCCGTTCCTGCTCGCCGGCACCCACGCGGAGCATGCAGTAGATCGAGCCCTGGGTCCCGAGGCCCTCCGCGTCAAAGCCCTCGGCGAAGTCATAGCACTGGGCGGCGGCTGTTCCGGCAAAAGCCGAGACGAGTGTGAAAGACGCGAATGTGAAGAGGCCGAGCGGCGCACCGTGACGCTGAATTGCACGCATGGTGGATGGTATCCGAAGAGGCCCATGACTCCGCCAGAACCTCATGGCTGTTCGTGGTTCTCAGACCATCGAGATTGGAACGAAGCGTGCGGCGTCTGATAGGGCCCCGAGCGTCAGCACGCGATTGTGGGATAATGGCCTCCATGTCCAACCATACTGAGCGTCCGAAGCGGTCTACGAGTGTTCGCGCGAAAGCCGCGCTGCTGATCGCGTCGGGAGATCTCCGACTTTCGGCGAACGTGACGTGCTGGCCGGCGCAGAAGGCGCTGGAAGCGGCGCTGGGTGAGGCTTTCAAAGCGGCGGGGTGGTCGCTGGTGCGGGCGCATCCTGAGCGGAAGTTCGCGGAGGGGTCGCACGGGTTCATCGATTCGCAGGCGTACGGGCGCGATGTCTTTGCGGGGATTGATCGCGATGCGCCGCTTGTGGTCGCGGAAGCGGTGTGGCAGTACAGCCACCATGTGCTTCACGGGCTGATCCGGCATCGTGGGCCGATTCTGCTTGCGGCGAACTGGTCGGGGCAGTGGCCCGGGCTTGTGGGCGTGCTGAACCTGCGGGGGTCTTTGACGAAAGCGGGCGTGGCGTACTCGATGATCTGGGGCGAGGATTTCGCGAGCGCGGAGTTCCGCAAGGGGATTGCGCAGTGGTGCAAGCGGGGGACGCTGGAGCACGACACCTCGCACGTGGCGAAGTTTGACGAGAAGATGCTGGGCAAGACCGTGCGGAAAGCGGCGGAAGGGCTTGCGGAGGCGATCCGCGAGCGGCCGCCGATCATGGGCGTCTTCGATGAAGGGTGCATGGGGATGTACAACGCGATCATCCCGGATGACCTCTTGCATCAGACGGGGGTGTTCAAGGAGCGGCTGAGCCAGTCGGCGCTGTACGCGGGGATGCTCCGCGTGCCGGATGCGGACGCGGCGGCGGCTTTCGCGTGGCTGACCAAGCGGGGGATGAGGTTCCGGTTCGGGAAGCGCGAGGAGCGGGACCTGACCGAGAAGCAGGTGTTCGAACAGCTCAAGATGTACATCGCCGCGATGAGGATTTCGGAGGAGTTCGGGTGCGATGCGGTGGGGATCCAGTATCAGCAGGGCTTGAAGGATCTGGCTCCGGCGAGCGACCTGGCGGAGGGGCTTTTGAACTGTTCGGAGCGGCCGCCGGTGAAGGGAGCGGGCGGGAAGGAGATTTTGCCGGGCAAGCCGCTGACGCATTTCAACGAGGTGGATGAGTGTGCGGGCATGGACGGGATTTTGACGCAGCGGGTGTGCGAAAAGCTTGGGATCGAGCCGGACAACACGCTTCATGATCTGCGGTGGTCGGACAAGGACCGGTCGGGGACGGTGAAGGATGAGGTGTGGGTGCTTGAGATTTCGGGAGCGGCGCCGCCGTCGCATTTTGTCGGCGGGTATCGCGGGACGACGTCGGAGCGGCAGCCGCCGATGTATTTCAAGCTGGGCGGGGGCACGGTGAAGGGGATCAGCAAGCCGGGCGAGGTGGTGTGGTCGCGGATTTTCGTCGACCGGGCGAAGGATGGGCGCGAGCGGCTGAGCATGGACATCGGGCGGTGCAAAGCCGTGTCGCTTCCGTTCGAGGAGACGCAGCGGCGGTGGGACGCGACGACGAGCCAGTGGCCGATCATGCACGCGGTGATGTACGGGGTGACGCGGGACCAGATGATGGCGCGGCACCAGAGCAATCACATTCAGGTGGTGTACGGGCCGGACGCGAAGGGGGCGGACCGGATCGTGGCTTTGAAAGCGGCGCTGGCGGCGGAGCTTGGGATCAAGGTGAATCTGTGCGGGGACGGGGCGGATGGCAAGCCGCTTGCGGCGTCGGTGAAGAAGGCCGAGGTTGCGTGATGAAACGTACCAGAGGGTCGGGTGGGGCGCGAGGAGGTTTGCATGGGTGAAGATTTCTCGCGGGTGCTGATCATGGTGGATGGGGACTTTCCTTCGCTCGTGGCGGCGGTGAACGCGAAGGAGGGGATGGTGGCCCTGGGTGCGAAGAGCGGGGAAGCGGTGCTTTGGCCGGCGGTCGGGGCGGAGGATGCGTCGCGGCTGGAAGCGTGCTTGCGGATCTCGGAGCGGGTCGGGCTTGGGCTTGTGGAGCGGCGGTCGTGGTCGGAGGGTCCGAGCCACGGGGTGTGGTCGAGTCCGTCCCGGCTTTTGATGGATGCGTGCACGGACGCGGCGAATCTGGGGCGATCGGAGGTGGTGTGGCCGGCGCACTTTGTGGCCAAGGGCGGGGCGGCGGGGGCCGAGCGGGGTGTGAACCTGGAATTGGCGACGCGGGCGGCTGACCGGGCGCTGCTGGTGTCGCGGCTGATGGCTTTGGATGCGGGGGTGCACGGCGTCCCCTCGCTTCGGGTGGAGATGCCGTTTGTAGATCTGAACGACCGTGAGGTTGCGGACCTGGCGGTGGACCTTGGGGTGAGCCGGGCGATGGTCGAGTGCTGCTGGTGGTGGTCGGAAGCGGGGCCGGAGGGGGAGGTGTTGCGGGAGCGATGGGCGGCGGCTCTGAAAGCGGCGGGATTCGCGACCGGGGCGGAATCGGGGTTCGGGCCCGGCTCGGGGGCGGGGAATCTGGTACGCTAGCTTCGGGAAGGGTGGGTTTACCGAGGCAGAGTGCGATGATGCAAGGAAAGGGCTGTTCCATGAAGATGATGGCAAAAGCGGCGTGCGTTGTGGCGGCGGCGTCGATGACGGTCGGGTGCGCGGCTCAGGACGGGCGCGTGCGGGCGCTGATCGTGACGGG
>JBIKTT010000508.1:0-2760 GCA_044347925.1 Phycisphaerales bacterium | reverse complement strand
CCCGCCGACGGCCTCCCGCGCCCGCTCTAGAATCCGCCCGCATGAACCCCACCGCAAGCCCGATCGATCAGGCCCGCCAGTTGCTGGACGCGGGCGACTTCGCCGGCGCCAGCGCCGCGTGGCAGCGGGCCACCCGCGGCGGCAAAAACACCTTCGAATCCGACGTCCTCGGCTCGCGGATCCAGCTCGCCCTGTCCAACACCGTGCAGGCCCGGTTCCTCGCCCAGCGGGCCGCCGACTCCGCCGGAAGCGACGCCCGACGCCTGGTTTCCGCCGCGGGCGCGCTCGCCGCCGCCGGCATGTACGAAGAGGGCTCGGCCGTCTACCGCAAAGCCGTCAAGCTCGCGCCAAGCGACGCCGGCGCTGCCGCGTGCCTCATCGGCACGCTCTTCCGCGCCGGACGCTACGACGAGACCCTCGCCCAGGCCTCCGAGTTCTCAAAGCTCCACCCCGCCAGCGCCGAGGTCGCTCTCAACCACTCCTCGATCCTCACCTACTTCGGCAGGCTCGAGGAAGCGGCCGACGTCCTCCGCAAAGCGATCACCGCCAACCCCGACTTCGTCGCCGGCCGCAGCAACCTGTGCATGCTGATGAACTATCTCTCGGGCGATCCGGCCGAACTGCTCGCCGTCCACCGCGAGTACGGCACCATGCTCGAACGCGTGCACACGCCGCAGATCCCGCCCTACCCCGCGACGCGCGATCCCAATCGCACCATCCGCCTCGGCGTCGTCTCGGGTGACCTCCGCCGCGGTTCAGTGATGTCGTTCTTCGAGCCGCTTCTCCGCGAGTTTGACCGTTCGCGCATCGAGACCGTCGTCTACAGCCTCAACCCGACTTCCGACGCCGTCACGGCGCGTCTCAAAGCCAGCGCCGCGGCCTGGAAAAACGTCGGCGACCACGCGCCCGTCGCCCTCGCCCAGATGATCTTCGCCGACCGCATCGACATCCTCCTCGATCTCGGCGGACACACCGCGTACAACCGGCTTCCGGTCTTTCACCTTCGGCCGGCCCCCGTGCAGGTCACCTACCTAGCGTACCCCTGCACCACCGGCCTCAACAGCATCGACTACCGCATCGTCGACGCACTCACCGACCCGCCCGGCGTCGCGGATGCGTTCGCGACCGAGCGACTTGTCCGGCTCGAAGGGTCCTTCCTCGCGTTCGAGCCCGCGGCGGACAGCCCGCCCGTGCGGACCGCTCGCCCGGACGGCCCCTTCGTCTTCGGCTCCTTCAACAACGCGTTCAAGCTGCACCCCTCCACGCTCGACGCCTGGGCCGCGATCCTCACCCGCACGCCGGATTCGATCCTGCTCGTCAAAAGCCAGGGCCTCGACCATCCGTCCATGCGGCAAGCTTTCCTCTCCCGTCTCGCCGACCGGGGCATCGACGCTTCCCGCGTCGAGATCTGCGGGTTCATCAAGACCTACCAGGAACACCTGGCTCTCTACAACCGCGTGGACCTCGCACTCGACACGTTCCCCTACCACGGAACGACGACGACGTGCGAATCGCTCTGGATGGGCGTCCCGGTGCTCACCATGGCCGGTTCCTGCCACGCGGCTCGCGTGGGCGTCTCGATCCTGAGCAACGTCGGCCTCGAAAGCCTCATCGCCCGGTCGCCCGACGAGTACGTCGCGCTCGCCGAAGCCCTCGCCAAGGACCCGGCTCGACTCGAACTTGCTCGATCCGGCCTCCGTGAACGCATGGCGAGTTCGCCCCTCTGCGACGCCCGAGGACTGGCCCGCCGGTTCGAAGCCGCTCTCCGCGACATGTGGACCCGCTGGTGCGGTGGCAAGCCGACAACCTGAACGGAAGTCTCAACGATTGTCTGAACGAACCGTCTTGGACGACGGCCTGGACGACGGCAGCCGCCTTGCGGCGAGCGGAAAGCCCCTCGGTCCCCACAACAGGCCTCCTGAGGAACCTCTCTCTTCCGACTCAATCGAGGCAACGAGCCCGACTCGGCCCGCTTGCGACGCAGACGGGATCGCCCGCTCGGGAAATGGGTCGGCCTTCGCCCGCGAAGAGGCGGCTCGTCGCACACACGCGAGAAAAAAAGACACGGCCCCGCGATGAAGCGGGGCCGTGCGAGTCTCGAGAACTCAGCAGACAGGGGGGTGTGAGGGAGCCCCTTGATGCTGACACCGGAAACCTCTTGTGAGGCCTCTCAGTGATTCAACTTAGCGGCGGCGGCGGCCGGCAACCAGACCGCCGAGCCCGACGAGGGCGAGGGTGGCCGGGGTGGGGACGACGTTGATCGAGGCGCCGTTCAGGATCGTGCCCTGAATCTGCGTGCCGCGGGTCGCGCTGGAGGACGTGTGGATCGTGGACACGCCGCGGACGAGCTCGCCGAGGGCGAGGCCGATGGAGCGGTTGAAGCCCGCACCAACCGTCACGTCGAAGGCGAAGGCCATACGAGCGACGGAAGCGTCGGCGTAGCCGGCGCCAGCGGAGCTCGGGTCACGCTGCGAGAACACCATGCCAGCGGCCGTGTTCGAGTTGCCAGCGTCGGAAGCGGCGTCAATCCGGAAACCGTTGGCCGTCGCGAAGATCGCGTTGGTCACGGCGCCGAAGTTGAACGGAGCGACGCGGCCGGTGGACGTGCCAGCGGCGAAGGCAGCCGTGTCACCAGCGGTGCCGGTGCCGGTGAGGGCCGTGATGCTCGCACCACCGAAGCCGTAGCCGTCGTTGGTCGCGACAAAGATCGCGCACCGAACGACGCTGCCGGGGATGGCGTTGACCGAGCTGGACCAGGTC
>JBIKTT010000506.1:0-2764 GCA_044347925.1 Phycisphaerales bacterium | reverse complement strand
GCGTCCTCGAGGTCGCGCTCGAAGCCGCGATCGACGTTCTCGAAATGGACGCGGGATCCATCATGCTCCTCAAGGAGGACGCCGACGGCGTCGTCGGCGACAGCAACGAAGAGGATCTCTCCCTTTCGACCAGCCGCAACCTCTCCAAAGCATGGCTTGAGTGGCCGCAGCCCCTCTCCAAGGACCGCCTCTTTGACCGCATGGCCCTCGGCGGCGAGGTGGTCGCTTCGGAAGAGCTCCAGTCCGACCCGCGCGTGCAGATCCCCGACAAAGCCGCCGAGGAAGGGCTTGTCGCCGCCCTCCACGCCGGCCTGATCTTCCAGAACCGACCGCTCGGCGTTCTTCGTCTCTACGCCCGCGAAAAGCGGACCTTCGGTGAGTTCGAGCGTCGTCTGGTCCGCTCGATCGCACAGCAAGCGGCCGTCGCGGTGCAGCAGGCTCGCCTGCTCCGCCTTGGCGAAGAGGAACGCCGCATCCAGCGTCAGCTTGAGCTCGCGGCCGACGTTCAGCGGCGCATGCTCCCCTCGCGCCTGCCGCAGCTCAAGGGTGTCGATCTCTCCGCGCGGTACGTTCCGAGCTTTGAGCTTGGCGGCGACTTCTACGACTTCATCGAGCTTCACGGGAATCTCGGCGTGGTGGTGGGGGACGTCGTCGGCAAGGGCGTCGCCGCGGCGCTGCTGATGGCTTCGGTGCGCTCGGCGCTCCGGGCCCACGCGCAGGAGGTCTACGACCTTGACGCGGTGGTCTCGAAGGTGAACCAGGCGCTCTGCCGCGACACCCTCGACAACGAATTCGCGACGCTCTGGTACGGCGTGCTCGATCCCATCACGCTCCGGCTGACCTACTGCTGCGCCGGGCACGATCCGACGCTTGTGGTTCGGGTTCCGACGCACCGAGCCCCGTCCCCCGCGGACATCGATGAGCTTTCCGTCGGCGGGATGGTCCTGGGGATCGACCGCTCGCAGCGGTACCAGCGGGCCGTCTACGACATGCAGCCACGCGACGTCATGATCGCCTACACCGACGGCGTCACCGACGCGACCAATTTCAGCGGCGAAAAGTTCGGAAAGAAGCGGCTCCGAGCGTCGGTGCTTGCGATTCTCGCGGCCGAGCCCGAAGCGACAGCCGCCCGCATCCTGGATCTGCTTCACTGGGAAGTGCGCCGGTTCACCGGTCTCTCAAGCCGCGCCGACGACGAGACCCTCGTCGTCATGCGCGTCGGCATGCCCTAAGCCGCGACGATCACGCCGCACGCGGGCCGTCATCATCCTGATCGGGGAAAAGCAGCTTCCGCAGGTCATCAAGCTTGCGCTGAGCGTTCTCGATCGCTTCGCCCACGCCGGCGGAGAGATCATCGGTCGTCTGCTCGACCTGCGCGTCGTCGCCCTTGGCTTTGGGATTGAACCGGAGCGGCGCCGGCGTGTCCTCCGGCTCATCGGTCGTCAGTCTCAGCTTCGGCTTGGGCGTGTGCTTCAACGGTCGACTCCTTGCCGAAGGAAAGGCGTACGCCTTCGGCCCTTTAGAGTCGGAATCAGTCAGCCTGTCGGACAGGAGCATGTGAAACCTCGTCGTTGCACGGCCCTCGGGATGCCCGCATATCCGTCGCACACGCTGCGACCGTTGCAAGGGGGCGTCCGCGAAGCCACCGTCTGCATCGACGGAGCCGACGTTGATTCTGGAACCGGGTGCGCGACCGGCCTGTCCGATAAGTACCGCCAAACGCCCTCAGATCGCCTTCAGACGTGCCGAAACCGCCGAAACAAGCGATTTCCACACCGTCTCGGGATCCGGCCGGGCGTCGATCACCAGGTGCCGGGCGGGCTCGGCCGCGGCTTGGTCCAGATAGCTCTGCCGCACCCGCGAGTGGAAATCGTCCCCGCGCTGCTCGATCCGGTCGTCGAAAAGCGTCACGGACGGAGCTCCCGCGGTCGCGGTCGACCGCCGCTTGGTCTTGGGCGCCTGAACGCCGCGCGTCCGCCGCGCCGCGGTTTCCTTGTCCACGTCGAAGATGATGATGAGGTCCGGAAGCCGGCCGCGCGTCGCGGCTTTCCCCACCGCGAGGATGTCCTCGACCGGCACACCGCCGCCCGCGCCTTGGTACGCGATGGTCGAACTCAGGAACCGGTCCGCGATGACCACGTGACCGGCGGCCAGCGCCGGCAGGATCCGCTGCTCGACAAGCTGTGCTCTGCTCGCCATGTAGAGGAGCATCTCGCAGTGGAGCGTCATCTCTTCCTTGGTGTGGAGAAGGACCTTGCGAATCTCTTCGCCGATCGCCGTACCGCCAGGCTCGCGGACTTCGCACACGGTCAGTCCCGCGGCGGCCAACGCGTCGACGAACCGCTTGAGCTGCGTGCTTTTGCCCGAGCCGTCAGCACCCTCGAACGCGAGGAATCGACCGGCGAAAAGCGACGAGATGGAAGCCAGATCGCTCACGGGGGCGAGTGTAGCCGGGAGGCCGACGGGCCGGTGTTCCGCTCCGCCGGCTCCGTCCCGCGCTCAGTCCACCATGCCGAAAAACAGCCCGCAAGCAAGCAACGCCAGCACGATCGACGTTACGACGATGTACACCCGGTCCCGCTCGATCACGAACCCCACCAGGGCAAATCCGACGCGGATCACCGGCGTCGCGATCAGCACCAGCACCCCCAGAGCCATCAGCCCGGCCGGTTCGAGCTTTCCCGCCGCCGCCAGCACGCCCCAAGGCGTATTCAGCCCCTCCGCGACGCCCGCGAACGGCTTGAGCGGTGCTCGAGGGTCATCC
>JBIKTT010000032.1:0-9922 GCA_044347925.1 Phycisphaerales bacterium | reverse complement strand
GTCAGCACCTTCTGGTTGGAAGCGGGGATCATGGGGCGGCTGGCGTTGAAGTTCGCCAGGACGGTGTCGGGAGCGTCACCTTCGCCCAGAGCGACGATGCTGATCCCCACGCGGTCGGCCGAGAATTTGTTCTTGGCGAGGATGCGTTCGATGTCGTCGTTGAGGACCTGGGCGCAGGCCGAGCCGGCGGCCAATGCCAGACTGATCCCCGCAGACAACCATCGCGTTACGCCAACCCTCATGCTCAACCCTCCAGGTCCGCGCGAAAGAAGGCGCGGCGCGAGGATCATAGATCGACCGGCGGGAGGGTCTGGCTCGAATCAGCGTGGATGAAACTGCAAAGCGAAAGCCCGGCTTCAGTTGGCCGTGGCGAGCGAGGTTTCGCGGATGAGCTGCAGGAGCAGGACGAGCTCGTCGGCAAGGGTTTTGCTCGTGAGGTCGAACTGGGTCCAGTTGACGGCCGCGACGGTGGGGGCGTTGCCGATCGCTTCGCGCACGGCTTTGGAAAGCTTGCGGGGCGGGAGCGTGGCGAGGATCCCGGCGGGAACGGGGACGCACACCCCGGGTTTCGCGGGGTTGGGGACGACGTACGCGGCGGTGCGGGGGCCGTCGGTGTAGGTCAGAGCCCATCGCCAGGGGATTCCCTGCCAGGCGAGCGATTCGGTGAGCGTGCCGTCGGAGACGACCGCGTCGCGGAAGCCTTCGATGAGGGTGGCGGCGGGCTTGGGGATCTCGGCGAGGAGCGCCGCGATGGAAGGTCGGGCGAACCGGTCTTCCCACAGGGAACGAGATTTGGTGAGCAGCGGCATGGAATCTCCCGGCGGAATCATTCGAGAGCGGGCGGCCGCAATCCACGACCTAGAACCACCTACAGTTCGAAGCTTCTTTTTCTGGCTGCCGGAGCACTTATGACCACGCCAAACACCCCCCAGACCCCGAACGCCGCGCCCGCCACCTCCACGACCGCCCAGTCGCTCGCGGGCGCGAACATCCTCGTGGTGGATGACCACGAGCAGAATCTCGAGCTTTTGTCCGCGTATCTGGATGACCTGGGCGCGGAGATCCGCCAGGCGCGGGACGGTGTGGAAGCGGTGGAAGCCGTCGCGCAGCGGAAGCCGGACCTGATCCTGCTTGACGTGATGATGCCGCGGATGTCGGGGTTCCAGGTGTGCGGCAAGCTGAAGTCCGACCCGGCGACCAAGGACATCCCGATCGTGGTCGTGACGGCGCTCAACGAGGTCGCGGATGTGGAGCGGGCGGTTGAGCTTGGGGCGGATGATTTCCTGACCAAGCCGGTGAACCGGCTGGAGCTGATGACGCGGGTGAGGTCGCTGGTCCGCGTGGCTCAGCTTCAGCGCCAGCTTCAGCAGACCATGAACGACCTGCGTCGTGCACAAGGCTGAATTGGGGCTGAATTGGGCCTGAGTTCGGCCTGAATTGGGGCTGAGCTGGCGATGAACCGTGCTCGGCCGGGGTCAGCAGCCTTCCTCGTACGCGAGGACAAAGTCGTCGTAATCGAAGAAGTCGGCGAAGCCGTCGCCGTTGAAGTCCGCGTCCTTGCCGGGCGGGCAGCCAAAGCCTTCGTAGCAGGCGACGAAATCGTCGTAGTCGAAGAAGTCGGCGAAGCCGTCGGCGTTGAAATCCGCGGGGATGAGCGTGGAGAACGCGTCGGGGCCGTTGGAGGCCGACGTGGAGCCGCTTGTGTTGGTCGCGACGACGGTCCACCAATAGGTGCCGCACTGCGCCAAGATCCCGCTCGGAACGGCGAAGGAGGTGGCCGCGATCCCAGCTTGCTCAAAGGGGGAGGAGAACGACGGGTTGTCGTCGATGCGGACGGTGTAGGAAGCGGCGCCGCTTGAGGAGGACCACGAGAGGGTGGGCGTGAGTCCGAGGCCGACGCTTGCGTCCGCCGGGGAAAGCAGGGTGAAGGCCCCGGGCGGGCTGACGGGCGGGGGCAGGATGAAGTCGGCGATCACGGGCTTGTGGTCGGAAGCGGTGGAGGTCGCGAGGGCGACGGTGGGGTAGCCGATCATTTCCGGCGGGTACGCGGGAGGGCCGCCGGAAGAGGAGACGTAGATGAACGAGCGGCGGAGGGTGGCGACGGAGTCCTGCCAGAGGAGGTAGTCGAGTTTGCTTGAGCTTTGGGTGTTGCGGCTGCTTGCGTTGGCGTTGAGCGGGTCGCGAGCGTCATCGAAGACGGAGTCGGTGCGATCGCGGTCGGTGCCGTCGCTTGGGCCGGCGACGGCGGCGCGGGACATCCACAGAGCCGGGCCGTCGCGGCCGTTGTCGCGTTCATCCTCGTTGAGGTCGCCGCCCCAGATCACCGGGGTGAACGAATCGAGGATGGCGGTCGCTTGGGGGAAATCCGAGATGCGGGAGCGCGGGTCGGGGATGGAGGTTCCGCCGCCGTTGAACCAGTAGTCGATGAAGTAAGCGATGTTCTGGGCGGCTTCGAGGCGGTCGGCGATGTCCGCGGCGGCGCCGCCGGACTTGAGGTGGGAGTTGCCGACGACGAGGTTCCCGCGGTAGGTGACGTCGGGAAGGTTGATCTCGGCCAGGGCCCAGCCGCGGATGCCGGGGCCGCCGCCGGGCGCGAAGAGATCGGTGGCGTTGGCGAACTGGTCATAGGTGGCGCGTCCGTCACCGTTGAGATCGGCGAACGGGTAGCGAGAGAGGATGACGTTGCGGTTGAAGCCGTCGCTGTTGCCCGATGCGAAGACGAAGGGGTAGGAGAGGGAAGCGTCGTACTTGCGGATGTAGCTTCCGACGGGGGCGTTGGCTCGGAAGGGATCGGGGCCTCCGTCGACGAGGAGCCGGACGGCCGTGGCGAGGTTGGCTTGGGAGTCGCCGGCGCCTCCGGTGCCGTTTCCGGAGTTGTCGCCGCATTCCTGGAGGATGACGACGTCGGGCTTCATGGAGGCGATGATGCGTGCGACGGCGCACCAGTTGTTGGCGCCCTCGGCTTTGGCGCTCGTGGAGCAGATGGCGTCGCGGACGTTCCAGGTCATGACGCGGAGGTCGGAGGTCTGGGTGCGTCCCCACTGGCCGGCGGCCGGGTTCCACTGCGCCTGGCAGAGGGAGGAGACGAGGAAAAGGCCGGCGCAGGCGCCGAGATGTTGGAGCGTGTGGCGGATCATGGGCTCTCTCGCTTCGTGGAAGTGTCCGTTTCCGGACCTGACAAAGAAGCCCACGGGCTTTCACCCGTGGGCTTGAAATCATAGGAACCGACGAGGTTCATCGCTTGTCAGCGAGAAACTCAGGGGCAGCCCTCGAAGGCGTAGACGAAGTCGTCGTAATCGAAGAAGTCGACGAAGCCGTCGTTGTTGAAGTCGGCATCGAGGCCGTCTGCGCCGCAGCCGTTCTCGAAGCAGGCGACGTAATCGTCGTAGTCGAAGAAGTCGACGAAGTCGTCGCCGTTGAAGTCAGCCGAGGGGCAGGTGACGTCGGGCGTGCAGATGACGCTGATGACGCCCGGACCGTCGACGCCGGCGAGGTACGCGCCGACGGCGATGTAGTACGTCGTCCCGGCGGTGGCGGCGAAGGTCGCACGCGAAGCCAGGCCGTTGCCGGCGCAGGCGGGGGTGCCGTCATCGCTGCAGGTGATCTGGTTGCCGCCGCAGGCATCAAACACGGCGACGGCCGTGTCGTAGGTGGTGCCGCAGGTGTTGATCTCGACGGTGCCGGTGCACTCGGCGATGAAGGTGAACCAGATGTCCTGTTCAACGACGTCGGTCAGGCCGCAGTCGGCGACGGCCTGGCCGCTGGTCGTGGAGAGGGTCGTGTCGTACGGCTGATCGAGGCCGGCGCTGATCGGCAGAGCGCCCGAGCAGTCGTCGTTGGCGGGCGGGGGCGGCGGGGGCGTGACTTCCGCGACGGTGAGCACGTAGCTGCCCGAGGCGCCGTTGAACCCGGCCAGGCGGACCAGGATCGTTTCGCCCGAGAGCATCGTGCGGCGGATCTCCGAGCGCAGGCCGGAGAAGGTGCAGCCGAAGTCGGAGTCGTCGTCGCAGAGGATCTCAGCGCCGCCGCAGGTGTCCCAGAAGCTGAGCACCGTGTCGTAGCCGACCGCGTCGCAGGTGCTGAACGCGAAAGCGCCGTCCGAGGGCGCGGTGAAGGTGAACCAGACGTCGTTGGCGGTCGTGGAGAGGCCGCAGGAGCCCGTCGCGTCGTTCGTGCCGCTCACCGTCGAACCGGTGTAGGCGCCGCCGACCACCACGGTCGTCGCGTCAGCGCAGTTGTCGTTCGCGGGCGGGGGCGGGGGCGGGGTGGGAGCGGTGGCGAGGAGCGTGTAGGCTCCAGCGCCCGTGTTGTACCCACCGACGCGGACCAGGAGCGTCTCGCCCTCGGCCATCGTGCGGGTGATCGAGGACTGCAGGCCGCAGCTGTCGTCGTTGCAGACGACGGGCGTCAGCGAGCCGTCCGGACAACCCGTCCAGAGAGACAGCGACGTGTCAAAGCTCGATCCGCAGAGGGAGATCACGTGCGAGCCGGCGACCGTGGCGGTGTAGCTGTACCACTCGTCGTTGCCGGTCTCGCTCGTCCCCGCACAGTGCGAGGCGGGGATGCCCACCGACGGGGTCGCCGCCGAGGTGTTGCCCGTCGCGGCGGTGCCGGCGAGAAGGGGGGTTGCGGTCGAGCAGTCATCGCTCGCAGAAACCGTACCGGCCATGCCCGCGGCAGCGAACAAAGCCATAGCCAAACGTTCAAAACGCATTGTGACCTCCATCAAAGTTCCCCGGGCAGGCCGGGGCGCGAGGCTTTCCTCGCATCTCTTCCAGTTTCCACGAACCGCCCGCTCGACGCATGAGTCGGGCACGTAGCCCCAATTTACCAAGGCCTGAACGCAACTTCAATGGAAATGGTGTGTGGTCCCACAGATTTGTCGCGGACACCCGCATGACGACCGTTTCGGAAGCGGTCTCGGCGAGAGAATACCACGGGAACCCCCGGGTTTTGGCGGGCGGACGGGGGCAAGAAAAAACCGCCGGGCGGTGAAGCCCGGCGGTCGGAGTTTCTCGCGTTCACAGGGTCAGAGACCCTGGACGAGACTTACTGGGGGCAGCCTTCGAAGGCGTAGACGAAGTCATCGTAGTCGAAGAAGTCGACGAACTCGTCGCCGTTGAAGTCGGCGCTCTGGCCGGGGGCGCAGTTGCCCTCGAAGCAGGCGACGAAGTCATCGTAATCGAAGAAGTCGACGAAGTTGTCGCCGTTGAAGTCGGCCGAGGGGCACGACGCGGGCTCGCCGATCGTCAGGAGGTAGTTGTTGTCGCCGCCGCACTCGAGGCCGGAGAAGCCGTCGAGGCCGGCGAAGATGCGGTAGGTGCCGGCGGGGAGGTCAGCGGAGACCGTGACTTCCGAGCAGGAACCGGCCGAGGCGCCGGTCGTGATGACCGTCACGTCCGGGCAGACGTTGTCGAGGATGAAGAGGCGGAGGTTGAAGTCAGCCTGGCCGGTGACGGTCAGGAGGCCGCCCTCGTGGTTGATCTCGTACCAGTCGGTGTCACGCGTGTCGAAGCCGGTGTCGGAATCGAAGAACGTGGAAGCCGTGCCCCAGATGTAGGAGTTGTTGGAGACCTGCTCGACGGGGAAGCCGGCGATGTTGCAGCCGCCGTTGGTGTCGACGGTCGCGTCGGTCTGGCACTCTTCCTGCTCATCGACCGCCGTGTTCGGGCGGACGAGTTCGCAGGGGGGGAGGAAGGTGACGCGGATCTGGCCGGGGCCGGACTGGCCGTTGAAGCCGGAAACCGCGATCAGGGTCTCGGCGCCAGCGGCGACGGGAATCGCGATCTGGCTCTGGAGGCCGCAGGTGTCGTCGTTGCAGGCGATCTGAGCGCCGGCGCAGCCATCGAAGGCGGCGAGCACGGTGTCATGGCCGGCGAGATTGCAGGTCGTGATGACCAGCGTGCCCGCGGACTCGGCGACGTGCTTGAACCAGACGTCGGGCGAACCAGCGGCCAGGCCGCAGGAGGGGGCGCCGTCCGGGGTCGCGTTGCTGGTGTCGAAGTCGTAGAGGCCGTCGGTCACGACGGTCGCGTCAGCGCAGTTGTCGTTGCCGCCGCCGCCGCCGCCGCCGGACTGGGTGATCGCCACCTGGCCGGTGATGAGAGCGCCGTTGTAGCCGGCGATGCGGATGAGGTAGTTACCGCCGGTCACGCCGGCGAAAGTGACCTGCGTCTCAAGGCCGCAGAAGTCGTCGAGGCAGATGATCTGGGCGCCGCCGCAGCCGTCGAGCACCGTCAGGGTGGTGTCGCCGCCCGACAGGCCGCAGGTGGAGACGGTCACGAGACCGTCCTGAGCGGCGGTGAACTTGAGCCACTGGTCAGCGGCGCTGCCCGTGCCGCCGCAGGTGCCGGCGTAGTCGTTCGTCGCGGTGTTCAGATCGAAGGAATACGTGCCAACGCCGACGGAAGCGGCATCGCCGCAGTTGTCGACGAAGCCGACGCCTTCGGTGCCGCCGGGCTGCTTGGCCGGGGCGCGGTTGGACGTGCTCAGAACCTGGGCCGAGGCAACGCTCGCCAGGCAACAAACGGTACCCGCGAGGGTAAACAGAACGGACGTCTTCATTTTGAGTCTCCTAGGGACAACACGAACGGACAACAACACCCGCCCATGAACCCTCACGGAGCATGGAGCAGGTCAACACGACTTGTGGGCGAGGAGAGACGGCCCTCCCGCGAAAAACACAACGAGCGCGGCCGAAGCAGCGCCCGACCCGGCGTGGCGCAAGGTCGGACGTGGGGAATGTATCTCATTTTCACGAGACCTGCAAGGAATTTCCCCCGGAATTTCAAAAAGATCGGATCCTTCCGACCTGTCGCCGAATGGGGATAACCCCTCTGAAGGGGGTCGCTTCGCGGTCTGGAAAGACACCGTCCGAGATTTCTCTCGGACGGTGTGGTGAACGTGTGAGATCACAGGATCGGAACCAAGAGACCATCGCCTCTTGTCACCAGTCCGAGGTGATCAGCAGCCGGTTTCGAAGTTGAAGACGAAGTCGTCGTAGTCGAAGAAGTCGACGAAGTCATCGCCGTTGAAGTCGGCGGTCTTGCCGGGCGGGCAGGTGCCCGTCTCGAAGCAGTTGACGTAATCGTCGTAGTCGAAGAAGTCCAGGAAGCCGTCGCCGTTGAAGTCCGCGGGGCAGGTGGGCACTTCCGGAGCGTCCATGTTGCCGATGTAGAGCAGGACGTTGTACTGCTCATCGAGGCTGCCGGGGTTGCTCGCGGGGTTCTGGTAGTCGCTGTCCCGATCGACGTCGTAGACGACGCTGGCGGTGAGGACGAGGCCGCCGAGAGCCTTGGGGTCCTGGGAATCGATCGAGGTCGGGTCGGTGTTGTTCCAGCCGTAGGAAGCGCCGTTGTTGGACCAGAGCGTGCCGGGGGAGGCGCGGTTGCTGGTGGTGGCGATGTTCATGAACTGAACCTGGTAGCGGACGCCGGAGTTCTGGCCCAGGAAGGTGTCGCCGAGTTCCATGAGGAGTTCGAGGCGGTAGCAGAAGTTCTGGCGGTCGTAGACGGCGCGGATGAGGGCCGAGTCGGTGTCGATGAAGCCGTTGGCTTTCTTGAGGCGGACGGCGGAGATGAAGTAGATGTTGCCGGCGGAGTCGAAGGTGGGAGCGGAGATGGAGGGGCCGAGGATCGAGC
This sequence comes from Phycisphaerales bacterium, assembly GCA_044347925.1. Classification (GTDB taxonomy): domain Bacteria; phylum Planctomycetota; class Phycisphaerae; order Phycisphaerales; family UBA1924; genus UBA2396. The sequence goes on along the minus strand of JBIKTT010000032.1, from coordinate 2,282 downwards.
CGTTGACCTCGAAGATCGCGGTCATGTGGCCGATGGGCGCGTCGTAGGTGGGCGAAAGCGGGTTGAGGTCGAGGACATCGTCGAACTCGCCGGGGTCGTTGGTGAAGGGGGCGCCGTCGTTGCCGTTGTCGCCGTAGATGGCTTTGCCCGAGGAATCGGTGAACGCGCCGGCCGGGTTGGTCCAGGCGGCGACGATCCAGGAGCCGGTGGTGGGCTGGTTGGGGTTGAAGCGGTAGACGGCGATGGCGTTGTGCGGGCTTTCCTCGTTGGGCAAGCCGGAGGAGTTGACGGACTGAACGCCGTAGACATTGGCGGCGAGGAGGCCGTTGCCAGCCTGATCGAGGCCCATGCTCACCTGGCCGTTGCCGCCGCGAGCGGCGACCGCGCCTGAGTAGTGGCGGAAATCGCCGGTGCCGAGGTCCCAGGCGTAGGGGGCTTCGGGGGTGGGGTCGGCGAGGGTTGCGCCGGTGCCGCGCGGGACGGCGACGGTGACGGCGTTGACCGGGGTGCCGTTGCTTGAGAGGCCCCAGACCGAGATGCTCTCGGAGGGCTGGCCGGAGGCGGAACTGGCTTTGGTGATCATCGCGCCGGTGCCGACGGTGTTGGAGCCGCGGAGGCGGAGGGCGGAGTAGGCGACGCCGCCGCGGTGGTCGGCGGTGCCCGGGCGGTGAGCCGCGGTGGCCGTGATCGAGAGCGGGCTGGCTTCGTGGACGTAGTTGGTTGCGAAGTTGCTGCCGATCGTCACGCCGCGCGGGTCGGAGGCGCGGTCGGAGGGGATCATGTTCGGCGTGTTGTGGGTCGTGCCGCTGCGGACGACGACCCAGTCGGTCGAGGCAGCGTCGGCGGCGCCGTTGTTGTTAATCTGGTTGATGACCGAGGCGTTGCGAGCGGCGAAGGCGCCGGTCGTGAGTGAGCGGACGCGGAAGTAGTTGTTGCCCTGAAGCGCGGGCGTGCCCGTGGACTGGAAGCTGTCGGCGCGGAAGGTCACGTTGCCGCGGGAGTCGATGGCACCCAGACCGAACTGGCTGGTGTCACCGCCGGAGCCGTTGGGGAGGTTCACCGCGGCCTGCGTGCGGAGCACGTAGAGACGCGAGGGGTCGGCCGGGTCGAAGTTGACGACCGTGCTCACGATGCCGTTGTAGCTGCGGCCCGCGACGTCGGTGGCGAACTCGGAGATCGCAGCGCCGAACTGCGAGAAGCTCGCGCCCGACGGGGAGACCAGCGAGCCACCGGAGTTGTTCACGGGGTGAGCGCCGGCGCCGGCGGTGTCTTCCCACAGGCGGTACTGGCTGGTCGCCGGGGACTGGTTCTGCAGGAGCGTCTGGCTCAGCGTCTGGGTGCTGCCCAGAGCGTTGAAGACGGGGAAGCCGCCCGCGCGGAAATTCTGGTCGTAGGAGGAAGTCTTGGCGATGGGAGCGATGCCGAAACGCGTGCCCCAGGAGCCGAAGAGGCGGGTCATGTCGACCACGTACGCGGCGCGCTGGTAGCCCGCGGTGGTGCTGCTGGCTTCGAGCGCATCGCCCGGAATGCCGGCGTTGACCGAGACGCTGTCCTGGGCGAGGGCCGAAGCCGCCGTCCCCGCCACCACCGCCATCGAGAGCAGACCAAACTTCTTCATAAGGATCCTTTCTGAAAGACCACCGTTTTGCCGATCGTCACTGTCTCACGAGACTCACCACGTCGGGAACCGCTTGAGGCGTCCCGCTGGTGTCGCTGATTGGATTTTTCGAACCTCTCTTCAGACCTCGGGCCGGTCGTCATCCGGCGACGCTAAACCCATTGGGCGCACAGTGTTGCGCTCGCTGGGTGGCGATCCTAGCCGGGGGTGACGGGCAAGACCAAGAGCGGCGGGTGAGGTGGGCGCAAGTTTCTCGGGTTCCTCGCGCTGAGGCAGGGGTTTGCTTGGGCTGTCTCCCCCGAAATCGGAGTCCGGGCGAGAGGGGGTCACATGGCGGCGGCGATCTGGGCGGCCAGGAGGGCGTTGGACCGGACGAGGGCGAGATTGGCTTTGAGGGTGGCGCCGTTGGAGACCTGGTGGAGGTGGCCGAGGATGGCCGGGGTGACGTCCCGACCGCCGGAGCCGGCCGCGCGAGTCCCGGCTTCGGCGAGCCATCGCTCCCAGTCGGCGTGGTTGATCTCGTCGGCCGCGGGGATGGGGTTGCAGATGAGCACGGCCCGGCCGGTCCGGCCCATCTCGGCGGCGGCGTAGCGGGCGAGGTCGGCGGCGTCGTCGAAACGGGCGTCGACGGAAGCGCCCGAATCGCGGAGGTAGAACGCGGGGA
>JBIKTT010000507.1:0-2764 GCA_044347925.1 Phycisphaerales bacterium | reverse complement strand
GACAAATGCCCACACCCCGACCGTGGCCGACCACTCCTCATGCCCCACCATCGCGCGGAGAGGCACGTAGAGCAAGAGGATGTGCGAGAGATAGTGCGTGAGTGATGCTCGGCCGAAGAGGGCCAGGAGCGTCGCCACTCGGGCCGGGCTCCGCGACCGCGACCACCATGCCAGACCGCTGATTACGGCGATGGCGCAGCTCCCGGTGACCATGACAAACGGCACGGACGTTGGGACCCACGTGCTTCCCAAGTAGGACGCAAGACTGCCCATCGCGTCCGTGTTCGAGTCAACCACGAGCACAAGCACCTGCGACACCGCGTACACCGCGACCGCTGTGCCGAACCACCGCTTCACTGATCGCGACTCTTCCCAGCGTGATGTCATCAACATCCCGATCAGAGGGAACACGAGCCAAGGCACGATGGGGTAGTTTCCGTCGATCAACAAGGCTCGCAACGTGACCCAGCCGATCGTGCTGTCGGCCAGGTGGCTTCCATCCTCGGTCCAATCGCTTTCGACGTAGTGCCCGAAGAGAGCGGGTACGGCTGGCGAGAGCATCAGGAGGACTGCGGCGGCAGTCAGCACAGCCCGTTGGCCCATGCGCCGCAGGGTCAGCGAGATCACCATCATGAGCGAGAACGGCACCAGGATCTCGGTCGGCCACGCGAGGAGATGAAAGGCAACGCCGGCAACCAGCAAGGCGAGGGCTCGGCGGGGAACATACCAGCGGCCGCGCGGAGAGAGGGCGGCTCTCCGGGCCTGAATCTCCCATGCGATGCCGGCAAGCACACAGAAGAGCGCTGCGGCCTTTCCCTCGAGGAACGCCGAAAGCGTCGTCGACAGACCGGTGACGACGTCTTCGGACTTCTCGGCCGGGACGAAGTGCATGAAGATCATCCCCAAGACCGCAATCCCGCGGGCGATGTCGAGGAAGGCGTAACGACCTGCTTGCGAGGCAAGGGGTACCACGGCCGCCGTCGCTGCTGCTGACTGCTGTTCGCCGTGTTCGACCTCGCTGTCGTCATGGGCCTGAACCGGGCAGCCGCTGTACGCTTGACTCGGCCCGAGCCTTTCGTTCTTCATGACGACGCTGTTCGGCGTCACCCACGCGTTCTCACCGATGTCGGCGCCGTAGAACACGACCGCGGACTCACCAACCGTGGCACCGCGGCGAACGACGACCGGTGCCGTCTTGAGCACGCGGTCTTCAAAGCTGTGGGCTTGATAGTTGGCGTTGACGGTCGCGTCATCCTCAATGACGATCATGTCGGGGTCGGCGACCTGCGCCATACCCGGACCGAGGACAACACGCCGACCGATGCGCACTCCCATCGCTCTCAGGTATACAGCCAGGAACAGTGTTCCCTCCAGGGCGGCCAAGGGACGCAAGGCGTAGAACTGCCACGCAACATACAGGAAGTCCCAACGGCTGCACCAGCAAGACCAGAGGGGATGCTGTCCCGCACGAGCGCGACCGAGGAGCAGCCACTTGAGTGCGACGACGGCAAGGCACTCGGCGGCGATGGCAACCAGCGTCACCGCCGGCGCGACCACGAAGACAGCCAAAGGCCAATCGAACTCGACGAATGTCACCGCCCACACCCAGAGGCAGGCGATAACCAGAGGGAGGACCGGCAGTGTGAATCGCAGCGATTCCCATACGAGCCGATTGCAGTACCGCAGCATGCCGGGATTGTGCGTCAAGCGGGGATCAACCCTGACGACATCGCGTCTGGGTAGTTCAAGCGGGGGGTTCCCGAACCAAGAGCTGTCGGCACGGGCTCGTGTCGTGTCGGCAACCGTGCAGACGCCGATGAAAAGGCCGTCGGGGAGCGCTGCGCCGGCGGGAATGACGACATGGTTGCCCAGGAAGGTGCCACGCCCGAGCGACGTGTCGCTGATGGTGACCGTCCCTCGGTGAACCATCGGTCCGCCGAGGTAGATTCCGTCGGCGAAGAAGCTCTCCGAGCCAATCCGGATGTTCTCCGGAACGACATCGGTGATCGTGCTGATCTCGCACCCTCGTCCGACCTTCATGCCGGCGAGACGCAACCAGAGCGGCCAGAACAGCGTGCCCGTCAGCCACACCCCCGCGGACTCGACCGCCGCGGTCTTGTGCCAGACGCGAAGATACTCGAAGCTCCAGCGGTGGACTACGGCTGGTCGGACACGGCCGATGCACCGGACGCCGAGAGCCCTGATCACCAACCAAAGCGGCACCGACAGAACGGAGATCGCGGCCACGATGACGACCCATGCTGCGGACCACGAAGGGTCGGACAGCCATGCCTGCACCTCTTCGACCGAGACTCCGATCACTCTCGCGAGGAGGTACAACGCGACGAGGAACGGCATCGGCGTGACCGACCACACGAGGGCCGTGACCAGCACGTGGGACAGCGCGTAGAGCGTCGGGTGGATGCTTCCTTCCTTGGTCGTCCGCGGCGCATCGGGCGCACGGCCCTCTGGTGCGGCGGGAACCCCACCCCACCGCTCTCCGGCCGCGATGCGCTCACCTTCCGGAAGCCAGGAGAGAGCCGTCAGAAAGCCACCCGCTTCGATCGTGGTGTGGCCGCTCACGCTTGCTCGGATATCCAGCGTGGCAAGGTCATCGATGCATACGGGGGCAACGCAAAGGCACCCGTTCTCAAGTGCGACCACCCCCACGTGAGCGTCACGGCCGATCGTGACGTCGTCTCCAAGCGTGAGAAGATCCCACCCACCCTGCTGAAGGTTGACGCCTCTGTGGATGTGTACCCGG
>JBIKTT010000505.1:0-2768 GCA_044347925.1 Phycisphaerales bacterium | reverse complement strand
CGGACGTCAAGCCCGAGCGGGTCCTGCTCTGGCAGTGTGATGCGAAAGCCAGGGATTTCCGGATTGATCAGACGGGTCGGACGTGGACGTCGAGCGAGGTGGTGGCTTCGGACTCGACGGGGCTTGTGTATTCGGCGACGGTCGAAGCTCCGGCGACGGGGTTCCGTGCGTTCATGATGGAAGCGACGTTCGCGTCGGGGAATCCGGTGCTTCCGTTCACGGTGACGACGCGAGTGTTCATCACGCCGGACACGCTTCCGTTTGCGACGAAGAAGTAAGCCGTCTCACCAGTTCGATTCTCTCCATACGCGCCGCTCATGGGCGTACCGGCTTTCGCGGAACTTCATGCGCATGACCTTCGGCGTCGACCAATCGATCTTCAGTGGCTCGCCCGAGATGGCGTGCTCGGGGCCGACGTAGCCCTCTAGGACGACCCGCCAGCCGGAGAGCGCGGAGTAGCTTGAGATCCAGCACCAGTGGTTGCCGGAATGGGTCGCTCCGCCGTTGTTGAACGAGACGCGGAAGACAGCGGAGCCGCTGGGGTCGCGGAGCTCGCCGCCCTCAACGCGTGCAAAGAGGAAAGGGATCGGCGAGGCGCCGATGGGGACGACTTCGCGGAACATCCGCAGTGCCGCGAACAGAGCGACAACGGAAGAGAGGACGATGATGAGCGTCGTGCGGCGGGAGGGCTTGGTGTGAGGTGGTACTGCCTTCGGAATCTCGATCGAACCTCTTTGGTCACTCCGCACCGGCGAATCTCCGCTTGATCTCATGCGCGACCATCAGTGCGTTCCATTCCGGCTTGGCAAGACGAATGCCGGCTTCGAGCAAACTTCTCACGAAGGCGCTCATGCGGAGACCGCGTTCGACACGCTGTGCCGGCGTCATGGCGCTCAGCACCGCGACGGTCGCGTCGTCGATGACCTCGATGCGTCTTGGGTCGATGGGGCGTGCGGGCCGGTTCACGCGGGATTCTAAGGCCGGTCCGCGGGGTCGCCATTCCGGCTTTCGACCGTCGGTCGGCCGCATTCGGGGCATCGGGCGGCGGGTTCGCGGGCGGATTCCTCGAGGGGTTCGTCGTAGCGGCGGCCGCAGAAGTGGCACCGCGGAGCGGAGCGTTCTTCTTCCTGACGACGGATGCGGTCGGTTTCGCGCTTGATCGACATCGCGACCAGCACGCCGATGAACAGAGCCACCGCCAGGGCGATCTGGCCCGGGAGCGCGGTGAGCGGGCCGATGAGGAGCGGGATGATGGAAGCGGCGATGAGCACCCCCACGACGAGCACGACGGTGCGGGGTTCGCCGAGGCGCTGACGCCGCGTCCGCTTGCCCCGAGGGGGCTGCGGCGGGCTGGATGGTTCGGCGTCGGGCTCGGGGTTCATGCGCACGCATCCTAAGCCCGCCCGCGTGGTACCTAAGCTCCGGCATGAATCAGAATCGCACGAGCGTCAAGGGTCTGTGGATGCTGGTCGCCGGTCTTGCGGCGGGGGTTGGTGCGCTGGCCGCGCGGGCGGACGAGGGGATGTGGCTTGTGAACGCCCCGCCGGCGGCGCTGAAGGACAAGCACAAGTTCACGGCGACGCCGGAGTGGCTTCTCCGCATGCAGCGTTCGGCGGTGCGATTCCAGACGGGCGGGTCGGGGTCGCTGGTGTCTTCGGACGGCTTGGTGATGACCAATCACCATGTCGGCTCGGACATGCTTCTCAAGCTGAGCACGAAGGAGCGGAACCTGCTCAGGGACGGTTTCATCGCGCGGACGCGTGCGGATGAGCTTGCGTGCCCGGATCTTGAGCTCAACATCCTTTGGGAGATCGAGGATGTGACGTCGAAGGTGGGGGATGCGGTGAAGGAGGGGATGTCGGCGGCGGACGCCGGTGCTGCGCGGCGGAAGGCGATCGCCGAGATTGAGAAGGCTTCGCTCGAGTCGACCAAGCTTAAGAGCCAGGTCGTGACGCTTTTCGGTGGCGCGCGGTACCACCTCTACCGGTACAAATCATACACGGATGTGCGGCTGGTCTTCGCGCCCGAGGAGTCCATCGCGTTCTTCGGGGGCGACACGGACAACTTTGAGTTTCCACGGTACAACCTCGATTGCTGCTTTTTCCGCATTCACGAGGACGGCAAGCCGCTCGCCTCTGAGAATCACCTCAAGTGGTCGGAGAAGGGAGCGGCGGAGAATGAGCTGATCTTCGTCTTCGGGCATCCGGGGCGGACCGAGCGTCTTCACACGGTGGACCACCTCAGGATCGCCCGCGATCAGGAGTTTCCGCGTCGCCTCGCGGACCTCTGGCGTCGCGAGATCAAGGCACAGACCTTCGCCGGCCGGTCCGCGGAGCACCGCCGCATTATCTCCGATGAGCTTTTCGGTGTTGCCAACGGCCGCAAAGCGATTACCGGGCAGTACGAGGGGTTGCTCAATCCCGATCTGATGGCGGCCAAAGCGGCGGCGGAGCAGAAGCTCCGCGAAGCGGTCGCGAAGGACCCGGCGATGAACGCCAAGTGGGGTTCGGCGTGGGATGATGTCGCGAGGATCAAGCGGGCCGAGCAGGAGTTCGCGGTTCGCCGTCAGGTCGTCAATCGCCTCGCGGGCGCATCCAACGTCGTGCGGCACGCGTTCACGATCGTTCAGCTGGCTTCGGAACTGCCCAAGCCGAACAAGGATCGTCTGCGCGAGTACGGCGATGCTCAGCTTGAGTCGGTGTACCTTGGGCTTTACTCGCCCGAGCCGGTCTACGAGAGTGTTGAGATCCATGGCCTGACGCAGGCGC
>JBIKTT010000504.1:0-2774 GCA_044347925.1 Phycisphaerales bacterium | reverse complement strand
CCCACGCGGATCTTGACGCCGCCGATCATCGCGTGATCGATGTACGGGTGGATCACGACTTCCTTCTTGAGCGCCAAAGCCAGGCCGTCCTGGATCTTCTTGCTGCCCGAAGCGTCGATGGGCTCCGCGGTGTAGACGTCGACCTCGACCCGGCCGAACTTCTCCTGGGCGCACAGATCGAACGCGGCGACGATCGCGGGCAGGTGGCCCAGACGGCCCTTGCGGTTGACGACCTGGAGGAATCGGAGCGTGATGTCGGAGACGCGGCCCCCGAGCACCTTGAGCAGGCTGGCGGCCCGCTTGGTTTCGGAGACGACGCGGCTGGCGAGGAACTCGCCGAACCGCGGATTCTCGCGGGCGATCTCGAGGATGTCCTCGAGCTCTCCCAGGATCCCCATCACCGCATCGCGGCCGCCCTTCTGCTCCACCATCTGGAGGAGCGTCTTGGCGTAGATCATCGCGAGCGCGTCGGGCTTGGCTTCAATCAGAGGCATCGGTCACCCTTCTGTCGGTCGTGCTTGCAGTCGTGCTTGCCGTTCGTGAGACTTCGAGGCCCGCTGATTAGTTCCGCATCCCCTGCATCTGGCCGAGGGATTCCTCGATGAGCTGCTGGTGGTCGGAGGTGTTGATGTTCCGCTTGAGGATCTTGCTGGCGAGGGTCGTCGCGAGGACGGCGGACTGGCTGTAGAGCTCGGCGACGGCGGCCCGCTTGGCGGCTTCGATGTCGCGGAGGGCCCGCTCGCGTTCCTTGGAGAGCTCGGCTTCGAGCTTGGCCTTCTCGGAAGCGGCGACGGCGAGCTGCTGGCTCTTGGCCTGGTCGATCATGCGCTGAGCTTCGGCGCGGGCTTCGGCGAGCTTGGCCTGGTACTCATCGAGCGACTCCTTGGCCTGCTTGCGGGCCATCTCGGCGGCTTCGATCTCGTCGCGGATCTTGTTGGCCCGCTCGTCGAGAGCCTTGCCGATCGTCGGCCACACCTTGACGGCGAGGATAGCGAAGACGAGGGTGAAGACCACGATCGTGGCGACGGCGGCGACAGCGCCCTCCTTCACGGTCGCGGCGGCGCCGGCCTGCGGGCCGTGCTCACCGTGCCCGGCTTCGGGGCCGGCGGCAAGCACCATCGCGGGGATCGCCAGGTTCATCAGCAGTGCGAGAGCTTTCGTCTTCATCGTCGTTCTCCGTCGGCCGCCGGACCGCGAGGGAATGCGGCGGGCGATGTGGGTCAGAAGCGTGCGGAACTGTCGGACAAAGCCCCGCGAAGCCGTCGGGCGTCGCGGGACGAGTGATTACCTTGCGGATTACTTGGCGAGGAAGCCGGCGACGACGGCGAAGAGCGTCGCGCCTTCGATCAGAGCGGCAGCCAGAATCATGTTGATCTGGATCTTGCCGGCCGCTTCGGGCTGACGGGCGATCGACTCGACCGCCGCCTTGCCGACCAGACCGATGCCCAGGCCGCCGCCGATGAGGGCGAGGCCGGCGCCGATCACGGCGAGACCCTTGCCCATCGTGGAGCCGGTGGCTTCCTGAGCCATGGCGACCGCGGGGGCCATGAGGGCGGTGGCGAAGAACACTTTGGTCATCATCTTCATACGGGGAACCTTTCCAAAAGAAACTTGCTCGAGCGAGTAAGACGCGCTCCGGCTCAAGGCCGGGAGCTTGGGTGGTCCGTCATTCACGCGTGGGCGTGCTCGTGACCGTGGGCATGGCCATGCTCGTGCTCGTGGCCGTGCTCGTCGTGGTGATCCATCAGGGAGATGAAGATCGTCGTGAGGAACATGAAGATGAACGCCTGCAGGAAGGCGACGAAAAGCTCGAGGAACATCACCGCCATGCCGCCCAGGACCGACACCAGCGTGATCGGACCCTGCAGGTAGAAAGCCGTGCCCCAGACCGACGCGACGAACATCGCGAGCGTCGCGAGCAGGATGTGGCCCGCCGTCATGTTCGCCGCGAGACGAACCGTCAGCGCGATCGGCTTGATGATGAACTGGCCCGCACCCTCGAGCACCAGGAGCAGGATGCTCACCGGGAACGGAGCCCCGCCCGTCAGGTGGCCGACGAACCCGCCGACGCCCAGCCTTGCGATCGCCGCGATGTTGAAGACCACCATCGCGATGAGCGCCAGCACGCCCGTGACCCACACGTTCTGCGTCGCCGTGCCGCCGACCCAGTATTGGTGAATGCCCAAGCTGTGGAGCACGTCGAGCAGGGGAATCAGACCGAGGATGTTGTTGACCAGAATGAAGAAGAAGAGCGTCCAGAGGAACGGCATGAACTTGTCCGTCCGATCCGGGAGGAGCGGGCGGACCACTTCTTCTCGCAGATACGCGCAGATGACCTCGATCAGGTGGGCGAACCGGTTCCGCGTCACGTACGCGTCAGCGCCCTGCGACGAAGGACCCGTCCGGATCTTCGGAGCCGCCCACAAGCCCACGAGCGTCACGATCAGGCCCGAAAGGACCAGATTCCCGACGTGGCCGGACCAGATCCACCAGCCGTCCTCCGTCACAATCGCGGAGTGATTCACGACGTGAGAAGCGGGATCGGCGGCCAGCAGGAAGGAGAATGGCATCGACATGTCAGGCGTGCTCCACCGGGGCGACGTCGGCTTTCGCCTCGCCGTCGCGGGATGTGTTCTTGGATTTCTTCAGAGCAAGGCGGGCGTTCTCGATCTTCTGCAGGATCGTGACCGCCACCGCCGTTTCAACCACAAGCAGGAAAACCGCCCCGCCCATCACGGCGAGATAGAACGGACGCTTCGCAAGTTCGGGATTGG
>JBIKTT010000503.1:0-2777 GCA_044347925.1 Phycisphaerales bacterium | reverse complement strand
CTGTTCCTGCCATGCCCCGATCGAGCCACTGCTCCGCACCCTGGACCACGAGTTCGGCTGCTGGATGATCTAGACGAACACCACCACCCACCTCCATGTCCCACGACGCCCACCGCCAAGCCGCTCTCAACACCAATCTCCCGCGAGACGTTCGCCTTTCGCACCTCGTCATCCTCCAAGACCTCATTGCCGCCAAGCACAAAGTCAAGCCCGCAGGCGTCAGCTATGAGGTTCTTCTCGCCACCGACTTGCACATCGAATCCCCCGCCGACGACACAGCAATCACCCGAATCGTGGCTTCGCTCCAAACCCTCAACGATCACTGGCTCGACCTCCCTGCGGCAGATCGCAACCGCCAGATCATCCTCGTCATGGACCCGGACGACACGCCCTCTCAGGACTTCCGCGAAATCTGGGACTGGATGAAGCGGTGGTCCGGTTCGGTCCGCGTCGCAGACTACTCCTCCGGTGGCTGGGAGCACCTCTGGTACGTCGAGGGCTCCGCTCAAGCCCTCGCGGAGATCCGCGAAGAACACCGGTGCGGTGGTGCGTGGCTCGACGGAACGCCCCTGGACTGATGTGCAGACCCCTTCCCCTGAACCTGAGGTGGGTGGCCCGGCCGCCACCAGTCGAAGCCGCAGCAACGTTTCCGACCGCACTAGGCCACCCATAACGCCTACTGATGTCCTCCCGCCGCAGCGCGCATCCATCACGAGGCTCGAAGCGACCCCGCTGATAGCCCCCCCAACCCACACCCATAGACTCATTCTGCTCTTCCATCCTTCTGCCGCCCCGAATCACAATCCCCGACGTGAGTTTTGAGGCCGTGAAATCCTGTCTGTCATGCGGGTACGACATCGCCGGGCTCGACTCGGGGGTCTGCCCCGAGTGCGGCCGTCTGCACGCGACGCCGACCGCCGACATCGACGCCATCGTCCTCGCCGCAAGCCAGTTCGTGAGGCTCATGCTCAATCACGAGATCCCAGGCCAGCCGGTCCCCGTCAGCCCCGCCGCCGCCGGAGCGCCGCAGTCCACGATCCTCCCCCTCCACCTGCTGCTCGCCCTCCTCACCGACCCAACCCCCTCCATCCAAGCCTGCCTCGCCTGGAGCAGCACCGACGCCGCATACCTGCGGCCACGCATCATCGCTGCCCTCCCACGCGTCAGCATGCTCTACTTCCCCGAAGGCACCATCTTCGAGCTCAGCAGCGAGTCCCGCGACATCCTCACGCAAACTCTTCGTACCGCCGAGCAACTCGGCGAAACCCGCGCAACCCCGGAGCACCTCCTCTACACCCTCATCGCACGGTCTCAACCCGACCTCGCCATCCACTTCGCCAACATCGGCATCTCGCTCACAAACCTCCAAAGCTACCTCCGCACCCGCCACGTGCAACCCGGCGCGATCCAAGCGCCCGAACTCCGAGCACGCGTGCAGCGATTCTTCAAAGCCCACCCCGGCAGCAGCCCGCAGAACGTCAAAGCGCCGAACTCTGATTCTCAATCGCCATGCCCTCAACCGTCTCTCTCCTCACGCTTGCTCAGCCCCCTCCTCAACCTACTCCGAACAAAGCCACTACCCCCGCTCGTCACCATGCCCTTCTCTCTCCCCATCGGCACACCGCACGACGACTCCAACCCCTTCCACCTCCCCGCCGATCTCATCGCCTTCCTCGCCGCCAACCGTCAGCTCGAGTACAACGCTGACACATGCAAAGCGGGCGCGGTCACGCTCCTCCCACTCGCCGCCCTCTCCCTCGGCGAACTCAAGCTCGAAGACCCGCCCCGGTCACACCGGGACCTCGCCGCGGATCCGTTCATCGAAGTACCGGTCCCCGCCGTGAACCTCATCGCTTCAGCCGTCGATTACAGCGGCGACTACTTCCTCTGCTGGCTCCCGACGCTCCGCCTCTTCGCAAACGCCGACGTCGAGCACCGCGAAATCACGATCTTTCCAGACGTCTCCTGGACCACCATCGCCGCCAATCCATCCCGCTACCTCGATGCCCAATGGCAGACCAGAGGCTGGCGGCGACTCCTCGCTTCCGACATCCGCTAGACCAAAGCCGGATGCCACTACCCGCCGCCTCGTCGCGTAGTGGATGGACTCCCGACAACCCCGTCGCGTTCGACTCCGTCCACCATCCCCCTCACCCCCGCCAAGTCATAGCTCCCCGCCGCTTTCACCCGCATCAGCGGCAAGCCGGCTGCTTTCATCACCGCTTCCACGAACCCATCTCGCTCCTTTCGTTCCGCTCGTTCGTGCGAGCGGTCGTCAAGCTCCACCGCCGCCACGATCCGCATCGTCGCCGGCTCGCAAAGCACAAAGTCCACCGTCTTCCGGTTGATCCGGTTGAAAGCCGCTTGAAACCCCTGCCGCGACCCGGCTTTCACCTTCGCCCGGTCCACCTCCACAAGCCCCGCCACGCTCACCTGCGCCATCACCACATACCGCGGCGAAACCGCCGCCACAAGCACCTTGTAGAACGCAAGCTCCGCCGGCGTGAGCAGCCCCGCCCGCTTGAGGTACACATCCGCGCCGCCGGGCTTCTCCTCCTCGGCTTGCTCGCCGCCCCCGCCCCGGCCCTTGAGCACCGCGATCACGGCCAACGCCACCACCAGCAACCCGCCAAGCACCAACAACGGCCACATCGCTCGAAGCATTTCCATCGCCGTGTTGTACCACACCCACGTCTGACACACATGTGTGCCAACAACCACGTGTCACCGAGGGCACGGGGGAAGGATGGGCTTTCATCCGCTGACGCTGGGAGGGG
>JBIKTT010000502.1:0-2778 GCA_044347925.1 Phycisphaerales bacterium | reverse complement strand
CCGCTTGAGGTTCATGCGTGAGCCCGCTTGTGACCGCACTCCGTGCAGATCGCGGCTTGACCGATGGGGTAGCCGCACTCCGGACAGTTTCCCCGTCGCCGCCGCATCCACGAGCGAACCATCCCGACGCTTCGGACGCCCGCGACCGCCGCGCCGGCGTAGATCAACGTGTTGACCGCGAATCCGGGCCACACCGGCTTGAGCGGGACCCACACCGGCACCGCGACGGTGGTGTAGATCGCGTGCGACCGGTCGATCGCGTTCCACCCGCCGTGCCACGACAGGGCGGGCGGCTTGAGCACGGCTTTCCATGGCCGAAGCTCGTCGTAGTTCAGGTGCGACCGGGTGGCGCACCGCATGGGCCAGCCGGCTTGGGTCTCGACCATGTCGTACGAGCTCATGTTGCCGTAGCCGCCGAACTCGATCCGGCTGACGCCCCACGTCGGCTCGCGACGGTTCACCCACGATGGTCTCGCCGGGATCGTGTCGGTCGCCGCCCAAGACGGCCACGAGGAGGGAGGTATGGGCCAGTCGAGGGTCTCGGCGGGTTGTGGCTTTCGCTCGGGGAGGATGTCTGAGTACATGACGGGCGTGCTGAGATAGACGAGAGCCCAAGCGGACAGATAGCTGAGAGCGGCGCCGACCGCGAGGAGCCTCGCGGCGAGCCATGCGACCGGGATGAGTCGCTTGGCGGTCATGGCCGGGGTGCGGCTCCGCATTCGGAACAGACGGGGCCGACGCCGATGGGGTACCCGCACGCTTCACAGCAGCCTCGCCGGCGGCGACGTGCACGTCGAATGCGGCCAACCCCGAACGCGGCAAAGTACAAAATCCCGCCGTAGAACATGGAGTTCACCGCGAGGCCGAACCAAACGGGTTGCACCGGAAAGTAAATCGGCTCCGGCTGGGCCCAGGTGTTGGTTGGAGCTTTGTCGACCAGATTCCACCCTGCGTACCAGGGGCGATCGTTCTCCCGCGATCCGGCCGGAAAGGTCGTAACAACGAGCACATCGTTGTTCGAGACCGTGAACCGCGCCGCGCAGCCCATCGGCCAGCCGGACCGAGATTCCTTCACGAACCATGTCAGGGCAGACTGACGACCGAACCCAAGCGTCACGCGAGCGCCCAACGCGGGGCGGTAGGTGAACATGGTGGAGGGCCGCTCGGGTCGGTCCGCTCCCTCCGTCCACGCGGGCCATTCCGAGATCGGAAGCGGCCACCCTTTTCCCTCTTCATGAACGACGGCGGAACCGGCGTTGAATGGCGGAAGGGGCGTGTTGAGGTACTCCGCTCCCCACGCGACAGCAACGCTGACCAGCGCGCCGACGAGCAGACACCCCGCCATCGTCAAGCCCATGGTGATTCTGGTCATGCGTGAGCCTCCGATGAATCAGGTCGCCCGCTCGCTCCTAATCCGGATCCACCGCTTCCACAAGCCCCAGCACCACCGTGTTCGTCACCAGCCAGCCTTGATCCGTCAAGCTCCAGCGCCCGGAGGTCTCGATCAGTTCACCGCTCTCGATCAGCCGGTTCGCCGCTTGCCTCAATTCCTGGCCGGAACCCGGGCGGAGGCGGTCGGCTTGCGCGATGGCGGCGGCTGCGTCGAGGCCTTCGTTGATCCGCACGCCGGTCATGATTTTCTCGACCAGCGCCCGCAGGGCATCGGGCCCTTCGACATCGACGGCTCCGGGCAAGCCGGTGGGGCTCTCCCTCAGGTAATCGTCAAGCCGCGGGACGTTTTTCCAGCGCCAAGCTCCGGCTTCGCCCGCGGAGCTGGCGAGCTTGATGTGGCCGCTCGCGCTCGGCCCCGCCGCGAGCCATTCTTCTTGTCGCCAGTACGCGAGGTTGTGCTGGCTTTCGCAGCCGGGCTTGGCGAAGTTGCTCACCTCATAGCGGTCCATCCCCGCGGCTCGGACGTGGCGGAGCGTCGCGTGGAACATCTCGACCTCGACCTCTTCTTCCGCGGGGATGAAGTGCCCGAGTTCGAGCCGCTTGGTCATCGCGGTGTTGGGCTCGTAGGTGAGGTTGTAGCACGAAAGATGCTCGGTCCCGATCGACAGAGCCATCCTCAGATCGCTTTCCCAGTCGGCGAGGGTCTGGCCGGGGATGCCGAAGATCAGGTCCATGGATTGCCGCGGGATGCCGGCGGCGCGGGCGAGGTCGATCGCTTTCGCGACGTTCGCCGGGTCGTGCCAGCGTTCAAGCGTCTTAAGGTGCACGGGATTGAACGATTGAGCCCCGACGCTCACCCGGTCCACCCCGCCGCCGCGGAGCGTTTCCATCAGCTCGGCCGAGACCGTCTCGGGGTTGCACTCGACCGTGAACTCGCCCCGGCCCGCGCGGATGTCGGAGAGGTCGAACCGATCGGCGAGGGTCGCGAGGAGCCGCTTCCAGTGCTCGACCGCGAGCAAGCTCGGCGTCCCGCCCCCGACGAAGATCGTCCGGAGGGGCTTGCCCGCCGCGAAGGGGGCGAGGGCGACCAATTCGGCGATGAGACGGTCGGTGAACGCCGCTTGCCGGTCCCGGGTGTCGACCAAGCTATAGAAGTCGCAGTAGTGGCACTTGTGGAAGCAGAAGGGGACGTGGATGTAAAGCGAGCGGGCGGGGCTTTCCGCCGACGCGCGTCCGCTTGCCAGCGGATGCGGCAGCGCCCCGGCGGCGGGCGAGAGAACGGGGATCGAGTGATTCGGCGAGGGCAAACGGTGCTCCGACCACGCGGGGTGCGGGTTCAGCGGCCTGCCGACGGGATCGAGCAAGCGGCAGGGAGGACTTCGGGAG
>JBIKTT010000377.1:0-3449 GCA_044347925.1 Phycisphaerales bacterium | reverse complement strand
GACGAGGACCGGGACGCCCGCTACGCGAAGGCCGCCGAGGTCGCCAAGTACGTGTACGGGCGTGACCGCCACGGCCGCGCCGCCGCGACCAACTCGATGGTCCACGACGTGCTGAACGAGATCGAGCGGCTCGCCGGCTGCTGACCCGCAACCCACCCACGCGGGGTCGCCGGGAACGGCGACCGCCACGCTTGCCCGCCGCGATGTGCGACGGGGTTCACAGTCCACGGTTAGGAGATGTCCATGTCGAAGAAAGCGAAGGTCAACAAGTCCGGGATGAGCGACAGCGCCAAGGCCGAGTGGCGCGCGTCCAAGAGCGCCCAACTCAGCGGCCGGCTCGCCGCGATGAAGAAGGTCGCGGATATGCCCGACCCCAAGGCCCGCGCCCCCAAGCGGTCCTACGCGGCCCCCGCCGACGCAGCCGCCCAACCCGCCAACCCCACCAACGTCCCCGGGCCCGACGCCACCGGGGCCAACGTCGGCGAACCGGTGGCCAACGGGGAGCGTGCCGACCAAGCGCACGCCGTAGACGAAGTGGTACGCGAGCACACCAATCGCAAAGGGCCACAGGGCAAGAAGGAGAAGCAGCCCAAGGAGGGCAAGCGCGCACCCAAGGCGGTCAAGGAAGCCAAGCCCCGCGCCGACGGGTGCCTGACCATCGCGGCCCGACTCCTCGCCGAGTCCAAGGAGCCCCTCGGGACCAAGACGCTCATCGAGATGATGGCCGCCAAGGGCCTCTGGACCAGCCCCGGGGGCAAGACGCCCGCCGCCACGCTCTACGCCGCCATCGTCCGCGAGATCAGCACCAAGGGGAAGGACGCCCGGTTCCGCAAGGCCGACCGGGGACTCTTCGCCGCGAACGCCACCAACGCCTGAATCACCCACGACGCACCACCTTCCCCAATGCCCCGGCGCGCGCCGGGGTGTTTCACTTGGAGGCGACGGCGGACGCCGCGACCCGCTCCGCCTTCCGGCCCGTGAACGCTTCCCAACGCCGCACCGCGACCTCGACGAACGTCGGCTCCAGTTCCATCGCAAAGCACCGCCGCCCCAGTTGCTCGGCCGCGATCAGCTGGCTCCCGCTCCCGGAGAACGGCTCGAAGCAGACCGCGCCCGGCCGCGTGTGCTTCCGCATCGGCCTGGCGAAGATCTCGACCGGCTTCTGCGTGGGGTGCTCGTTGCCCACGATGCGGGCCTTCCCCTCCCAGTCGACCTCCCAGACGCTGTTGTGCTCGTGGTCGCTGTCGTGCTCGGGCTGGCTCCCCTGCACCCAGCCCATCATGCACGGCTCGTGCCGGAAGTGCCAGTAGACCCGCCCGAACACCGGCGTGGGCTTGACCCAGATGATCTGCTGGTGGTTGAGGATCCCAAGCTCCTCCCACACCCGGTCGATCATCGCCTGCCGCTTGTGCGCGTGCCAGCAGTAGATCGCGGCCTTGGGGGCGACCACGCGAAGCACATTGGCGAAGACGCTGCGGAAGAACGAGTCCGCGTCGGTGATCTCAACCTCGCGGTAGGTGTCGGACCAGTCCTTGCCGCTGTCGTTGGGCCGCTCGCCGGTGTAATCGACGAGGTACGGCGGGTCGGTTGCCACGAGCGCCGCCTTCGCACCGTTCATCAGCCGGTCCACGTCGGCGGCGTTCGTCGAGTCCCCGCAGAGCAGGCGGTGGTTGCCGAGGATCCACAGGTCGCCGGGCTTGGTGGTGACGGCTTCTGTCGGTTCTGGCACCTCGTCGGCAGGGGTGAGACCGTCGTTTTCGTCGGGAGCGAGGACCTCGCCCAGTTCGTCGGGGGTCCAGCCGAGAGCGTCCAGGTCCACACCGAGCGCCTTGAGTTCGTTCAGTTCCCCCGCGAGCAGGTCGTCATCCCACTCGGCGATCTCGTTGGTCTTGTTGTCCGCCAGCCGGTACGCCCTCGCCTGCTCGGGCGTGAGGTCCGCGACATGCACCGGCACCTGCGCGAGGCCGAGCTGCTGGGCCGCCTTCCACCGGGTGTGCCCGACCACGATGACGCCCGCCTTGTCAACCACGATGGGCTGCCTGAAGCCGTAGGCGGTGATGGAGTTGGCAACCGCCGCCACCGCGCCGTCGTTGCGTCGCGGGTTGGCGGGGTACGGCTTGATCGAATCGATCGCGCGGAGTTCAACACGCATGGATACGGCCCCTTGGCCGCGCACCCCGAACACCCCAAGTGTGGAAGCAGCGCGGCGGAAGATTGGACTGCCCGAAGTGTATTCGGTGCCAACGGCTCTCACGCCCAGGGTTTGAGCGTTTGGGCCTTGTTTTTCAGGGGTTCACGCATGCTCACGCACCACAGCGCACCAAGAACCAGTCCGTGATATGCTGAGGCGGACAATCGCGCGGAGGCGACCATGGAAACGAGCGTGCGGGAAGAGCTGATCGCCGAATGGCATCGCAACGAGCGGGAGCTTCTGACGCTCCGGGATCTCCCCGTGGGCAAGGAAGATCCCGCCGCACGAGAGGCCGCGCTCGAACGACGGCAGGATGCGATTGAGTACGCGTTGGGCACAAATCCACGCGACTCTTCATGTGACGCGCGGTAAGTGGGCGTCGCCACGTAGCACTTCTCACGTCTGACGCGGGCCGAGCGATTCGATGGACTTCGTCGTACTCGCCCTCCACACCACAGCGTCGAGCTGGAATGCATCGCGAAGCTTGCCAGCACGCACATACATCCTCGGTCCCGACGCGAACTCAAACAAGCGATAGAGTCGAAACCTTAAAGCCAGTCGCTCCGAAACCCTCACCTCGTTCTCTGTCACGAAGAACGGGGCGGTCTTTGGCCCATTCGTCGTCTTCACCTCGATGTGCAACTCGCTGCCATCCGGTGAAAACGAGAGAACGTCGTACCCCAAGCCGTCGCCGTCCACATCCGCAACCCAACGCACCCGCTCGGCAAGGTCCGGCCGCCCAGCGCGGTGAAGCTCTGCTCTCTCAAGCTCGACGACAAACTGTTCACCCGATCTGCCCAGAGCCCTGTTCGCGGCATCCCTTCCCGCGACATCGACCACGAGACGCACCTTCGGCTTGCTCTTTGCGCCGGGCATGACAGAAACAGTTGGCGCGGGCGGCGGCTCTTGAATGTCCGACCGCTGGGGCACCACCGCCGGTATCTGCGATGGCACCGCCTCCACGATTGAGTCGAGAGTGAGCCGGGCCTCGGGGTGGCTATCCACATAGCCAGCCACGAGATCCGCCAGCCGCTGCTGAAAATTGTCCGCCGGCACATACCCCTTCAAGTATGCCAACCCCATTTCGTCCATCACCGCCGATATGTTCCGCAGCTTGAACTCGCAGCTTTGGCGGCTCCTCCCCCGGGTTTGCGCCATCAAGGCTTCCAGTCGGCGGCGTTTGACGAAACTCACGCCAAGACGAGTCTGGTCGAGCATCTCGAAATAGGCTGCGATGGCGGCACGGGCCTCATCGTCG
>JBIKTT010000501.1:0-2779 GCA_044347925.1 Phycisphaerales bacterium | reverse complement strand
TTCCAAGCCGGCGTCAGCAAGACGATCAACGCCGCGACCGCGAAGCTCTACCGCGCGTGGGAGGACGAAGCGACGCGGACGAGATGGATGGGCGACCACAAGGTCGAGATCCGCGTCGCGAACACGGATAAGAACATCCGCATGACCTGGCTGGTCCAGGGGCCCGACGAGGGGAGCAGCGTCGAGGTGTACTTCTGGCCCAAGGACGCGAACAAGTGCCTCGTGCAGGTGCAGCAGCGCAAGCTTGCGGATGCGGAAGCGGTGCAGCGGGTTCGGGCGTTCTGGTCGGTCAAGCTTGAGAATCTCCGCGCGGCGATGGAGAAAGCCTGAGGCTTGCGGGATCCGATGGCGGACGCGGCGGGCTTCCCGCGGTCTGGAAAGCGTCGAGATCGCACAGCAGTGTGCCACGGCGAGCGGATTCAGGCGATTCTTGCGCCAACGAACATGAACATGCGACTTCTGCGAGGGTGCAGTCGTCTTGACAGCGTGCGAGCGGCGCGGTAGGTTGTCGCTTCGGGCCTGGTCGGCCTGCGGCTTTCATGCGTGCCATTCGTCACGCGCCCTGGGTCGGCTGCTTCGTGTGGTAGGCCTGTCTTGGAGTTTCGACATGCAACGGAATCGTGGAACTCGTCGAGCGGCGGTGGGCTTGTCGATGGGCGCGGTCGCGCTCGCGTTGACGGCGGCGTGCGGCACGGCGTCGGCCCAGGTGCTGGGCCATGTGGAAGCGGCAAAGCCGGCGCGGTACATCGTGGACACGGGCGAGCGGCTCGCCGTGCTTCCCAATGGTGACCTCGAAGCGATGGAGACTCAGCAGATCTGGAAGCCCGTCTGCTCGAACCGCGCGGCGATGACCGAAGCGGACCTGCGGGCGATGGCGGCTTCGCACGAAGCGGCATTCGCGGACCCGTCGGCGGTGATCATCGTGGACGACCCCTTCGCGAGCCGCGCGGGCTTGGACATCGTGTTCGTGCTCGGTGCGGGCGTGCCCGCCGCGGCGATCCCGGCCTTTGCCGCGGCTGAAGCGTACCTGCAGAGCCAGTTTACTGGCGACACGATGACGGTGACGATCCCGGTGAGCTTTGCGGCGCTTTCGCCGGGCGTGATCGGGGGGACGGGCAGCACCTACGGCTCGCTGACCTGGGCGGGGACGCAGTCGACGCTGATCGCGGGGATGGACGCTTCGGACACGATCCAGTCGTCGCTGCCGGCGGCTTCGCTTCCGGTGCGGTACAACACGGGCTCGACGACCAGCGAAAACCGCTGCTTCTGGACGTTTGCGAATTTCAAAGCCAACGGCGGGGCAGTGACGGGCAACGATGCGACGATGCAGTATTCGACGGCGTTCCCGTTTGATTACGACCCTTCCAACGGTGTGACGGCGAACACGATCTCGCTCCAGGACGTGATCATCCACGAGACCGGGCACGCTTTGGGATTCACGAGCGGGATCGATTTCCGGGCCAACGACATCGAGGTGATCGACATCTTCCGGTTCCGCCGGACGGACGGGTCGAGCGACTTCAACCCGGATACGGCGGCGGAGTTCACGACCCGCCCGCGTTGGTGCGTCTTCAACAACCCGAATGATGATCAGAACTTCGACATCATTTCGGGCACGGAGTACAGGCTTTCTGATGGATCGCCGTGGCAGGCGAGCCATTTCCGCGAACAGGTTCCGGCGATCGGGATCATGGACCCGGCGTTCAGCTACGGGGAGACGTTCTATCCGACGTTCCTCCGGACGAGCGACCTGACGGTCTTTGACGCGATCGGCTACAACCGCTAAGACTCTCTCCCCTTCACAGGCCGGGCTTCGACAAGGAGCCCGACCTGTTTCGCGTTTCGGTGGACGCATGGATCGCGTTTCATGGGCGGAATTGAAGGATTGCTGACGGACGCGCAGCGGCGGCGGGTGTACTGTCCGAGCATCCAAGGAGCCTTCCATGTCCACCAAGGCTGCGGCGTACGCCGCCCAGACCGCGACCAGCCCTCTCGCCCATGCCAGCATCGACCGCCGCGACGTCGGGCCGCACGACGTGCAGATCGACATTCTGTTCTGCGGCGTCTGCCACTCGGACCTGCACACGGCTCGCGGCGAATGGCAGGGCGTGGTGCACCCCGTCGTCCCCGGCCATGAAATCGTCGGCCGGGTGACGAAGGTCGGCGCCGAGGTGAAGAAGGTCAAGGTCGGAGACATGGGCGCTGTCGGCTGCATGGTGGATTCGTGCGGGTCGTGCCCCAGCTGTGCCCGGAGCGAGGAAATCTACTGCGACAAGGGCGATGTGACCTTCACGTACAACACTCCGGACAAGCACTTCCCGGGGAAGATGACCTACGGCGGGTACTCCAAGTCGATCGTCGTGACCGAGCGGTTCGTCTGCCGCGTTCCGGCGGGGATGGATCTGGCGGCGACGGCTCCGCTTCTCTGCGCGGGCATCACGACCTACTCGCCCCTCAAGCACTGGGGCGCGGGACCGGGCAAGAAGGTGGGCATCGTCGGGTTGGGGGGCCTGGGGCACATGGGTGTGAAGTTCGCCCACGCGTTCGGGGCTCACACCGTGCTTTTCACCACCTCGCCAAGCAAGGTCGAGGACGGCAAGCGTCTGGGCGCGGACGAGGTGGTGGTGTCGAAGAACCAGGCCGAGATGGACAAGCACGTCGCGAGCTTTGACTTCATCCTCAACACCGTGGCGGTGTCGCACAACCTGGACGCGTTCGTCAACCTGCTGAACACCAACGGGACCATGTGTCTCGTCGGGGCTCCGGCGACGCCGCACCC
>JBIKTT010000500.1:0-2780 GCA_044347925.1 Phycisphaerales bacterium | reverse complement strand
GCTCGGAATCGCGGATCGACGATGACGCGTGAGATCGTGCGGACCTCGGCGTTGAGATGCTCGGCGGCTTGGATGCGTGTCGGGCCGTTCCTTCGCGGGATGTACCGTCCCGGCCACGCTTCATCGCGCCACCAGCCGAAGAGCGCGGGGTGCGACACGACGAGCACGCCCGCGACCTGCGGGCCGACGCCGGGAGCATCGCACACCGCACGCAGAATGACGTCGACCACCCGCGGCGCTCCCGCGAGGTAATGCCACACCGAAAGCCGCTCATAGTCGGCCCATCCGCCCGTCTCGATCCTCACCGTTTGCCCCCATTGCCCCTTGCGGCTCACCCCCCCGGCGAGCCCCGTCCCCCTGTGCTCACCCGGTGGTGTTGCGATCCCCGTCGCTTTCGATCTCGATCTCGCCGGCGAGCGGCACGCGGACGCGGATGTCCGCGTCCATCCACCGTTCGACGTCATCGTGCGCGGTGGCGCACACGACGACCTTGCCCGCCGCGTGCGCCCAGCGCCTCATCCCCATCGCGACACCCATCGCCGTCGGGCGGTCGAGGGTGGAGGCGAACTCGTCGATGAAGACCACGCGCGAGCGGCGATCCATCAGGCGAGCGATCAGGAGGCGATGCCTCTGCCCCTCGGAAAGCTCGCGTGCGGACGCGATCATCGCCGCGCTCTCGGCCAGCCCCGCTCGCGCGAGCCACGCCCCACCGCCCCGGACGGCGTCGACCGCCGCGACATCGGCTCGCAGACGCCGAGGCGGGCCCAAGCCGGCCCGCAGCGCCTTTGCCAGACCCCGCAGGAGCGTCGATTTGCCCCCGCCGCTCGGACCCGTCACGCTGATCAGAAGCGGGCGCCCTCGCGACGCGCGGATCGCGTGGAGGAGCGCACGCTCTGCTTCACGCACGCGAGCGGGCTCGCGGAAACGGGCTGGCTTGCGGATGGTGAGGCCGAGAGCGAGGCAGACATCGACGACGCGCGGGGAGATTCTCGAGCGCGTCGCGACTTCACGCATGGGTCGATTCCGCGAGGCGGGCGGCTGCGATCTCGCTGGCGAGGTGCTTCGCGGCTTCGCACATCGCGTAGACGCTCGCGGAGTGGCAGCGGACGGCGTGAAGCGAGAGCCCCAGGTCCCAGCCGGTCTGGCGGTAGGACTTGCCCATGACGACGACGGCTTGGGCGACGCGGCGGCGTTGTTCCGGCCATGCGTGCGAGTGGCGGACGACGAACGCGAACTCGGGCGAGGTGACGCGTCGCACAAGCTCGCGCACGTGCCGGCGAACGGCGCGGACGGGCATGCGCGTGAGCGCGGCGAGCTCGGTCATCGGTTTGTGGTCGAGGAAGACGGCCCGGAGCAGAGCGCCGTCCTCCGGCGCGAGCGCGGCGGACTGACCGAGGATCTCGTCGGCAAGTTCGCGTGAGCGGCGGCGACGGAGATCCGAGCGGCCCCAGTACTCGACGGGATCCGCGACTTCGGCGGGAGCTTCGGCGCGACGTGCGTGCCGGGCTCGCGGGATTCGGACCTCCGCGGTCTCGGCGGCGTGGTCGACGCTCTCCGCTTCGGCTGGTGCTTCTGTGTGCTTTCCGACCGAGCGTCGCTCTGAGCGTCTTCTGCGGGCTCTCGTTTGGCCCTGGGCTCCGTCGCGAACCTCGTCCCCATCCCCCAACCACTCCAACCCCGGAAACTGATCCACCGAACACCTCCTTGTGTCGATTCAGCCGGCGATTTGTTCACCGGCTAGTGAATAAACCCCACAATTCGACCAATCTTTCACCGAATTGTCCATTTTTGAGCGGGAGGTGTACGGATCGACACCTTTCCAGCGCACAAACGTTGTACTTACGGAATCACAACGGTAAAACCACCCTCGCGGCCCCCTCGGACCGGGGCTGCGTGGGAGGTCTGGAGATGGAGCCGTTTGCAGCGGAATCGGCGGCCGCGGTCGGTGGGGTGATGCGGCAGCTGCGGCTGGCGCGCGGGCTCACGCTTGAGGAGTTGGCCAAGCGGGTGGGGTGCGTGAAGGGGTACCTCTCTGCGATCGAGCGCGGCAAGCGGCCCCCGCCCCAAGCGGATCTGGCGGCCAAGCTGGAACGCGAGCTCGCGGCTCCGCCGGACCTGTTCGTGCGGGCCGCGGCGTGGTGCCGGACGCCGCAGCGGATCCGCGCGGAGCTCAAGCGGGATCCGGGCGAGGAATCGCTCTGGCTTTGCGGCGTGCCGGGGTTTGAGGAAGCGCGGTGCGCGGCGGTCATGGCAGCGGAAAGCGAAGTCGTCAGCCTTCAGCGCGGCGATGTCGCCATCCTCGGGCCGGTCGTCGAGCGGGACTCGCTGAGAGAGGGCTGGGTGGTTGCGGTCGAGCGGCCCGAGGGGCACGCGGATCTCATCCGATGGCCTTGCTTGGTGCGCGGTGAGCGGGCGGTGTTCCGGCGGGTGCTCGGCGTATGCCGGACGATCTGAGCGAGATTGCGGCGGTTGGCTTTGGATGTGGGATCCGGCGGAACGCCCCGCTTGCTTTTCTTCGGCGGCCGGGGAACCGGCCCGAGGCCGGGTCCGAAAGGAATGGTGTCTCAGGCCGGATTCACGCGGCCTTTTGCTTGGATGTTCGACGGAACAACACGGATTCAAACCTGCATCCGCTCGGGTGCGAGGTGCACGGCAGGGACGTTCATCGAGCCGGAGTCGCTCGCCGCGCGAAAGCGGCGGGAGGTCGCGCGGCTTCGAGTCTGACTCGGGCGGGTTGCGATCGGCCGACGATTCACGCGGAAGGGCTGACGCGAAGAGCT
>JBIKTT010000499.1:0-2781 GCA_044347925.1 Phycisphaerales bacterium | reverse complement strand
CCCGCAGCTTTCAGGGCTATCGCCTGCTCGCGGAGTACTTCGCTTTCCCGCAGCGGTTCCAGTTCCTGGATGTCGGCGATCTGCGTCGGGCCGTCGCGGGGGTGAAGAGCAACCAGCTCGAGCTCGTCTTCCTTCTCGACGATGACGACATCGAGCTTGAGGGAGCGGTCGAGCCCACGAACTTCGAGCTTCACTGCACCCCCGCGGTCAACCTGTTCCCCAAGCGTGCTGACCGCATCCTCATCACGCAGAAATCAAGCGAGTTTCACGTCATCGTCGACCGGACGCGTCCGACCGACTTTGAGGTCTACGGCATCACAAGCCTCACCGGGTTCGGCTCGCGCACCGGCGAGGAAACGACCTTCAGGCCGCTCTTTTCCGTCAGCTCCGAGGATGACCAAGGTGCGAGCGGTGCCGCGTACTACATCGCCAGCCGTGTCCCACGCGTGCTCAGCGCCCGCGAACGCGAACGCGGAGCCCGCTCGAGCTACGCCGGCAGCGAGGTCTCGCTGTCGATCGTCGACGGCAACGCGGTGCCCTACAGCGTCGATCTCAAGCAGCTTGGCGTCGAGGTGATGTGCACCAATCGCGACCTGCCGCTTCAGATGCCTCTTGGAAAGGGGCGGACCGACTTCACGCTCGAGATCGGCCTGCCGGTCACGGCGACGAGGGTGGTCGCGGGCCCGACGCGTCCGCGTGCGAGCGTGGCCGAGGGGGAGACGGCGTGGCGTCTCATCAGCCACCAGTCGCTCAACTACCTGTCGCTTCTGGACACCGACGAGCGCGGCGGAGCGGCGGCTCTCCGCGATCTGCTCGCGCTGTACGCCGACCAGACCGACACCGTGCTTCGCAAGCAGGTCGACGGCGTGCGGAGCGTGGTCGCCAAGCCGGTGATGCGTCGCGTGCCGACGCCGGGGCCGATCAGTTTCGCCCGCGGGCTTGAGGTCACGGTGACGCTCGAGGAACGCGGGTTTGAAGGGACGGGCGTGTTCGTCTTCGGAGCCGTGCTGGAGCAGTTCCTGGCGCGGTACGTGGGGATCAACAGCTTCACGGAGATGGTGGTTCGGACGGTGGAACGCGGAGAGGTGATGCGATGGCCGGTCAGGATCGGTCGACGCCCGACGGTGTGAAGGGCGCGGCTTCCAAGTCGGATGAACTGTCGTCGCTCATGGAAAAGAGCGGGGAGTCGTCGCGCGACCACGAGATTGACCACCACAAGCGCGCCCGGGCTCAGGCCGAGGGCGACCTTCTCGACCTGCTCCGCCGTGTGGGCGAGACGCCGTGGGAGTTTGACTTTTTCGAGCTGATGCGCCGCGTGGAGGCGCTCGCGGCCGTGGCTCAGGGCGCACCGGGGCTTGGCAGGTCGTCGCGATCGCGTGAGGACCCGGTCCGATTCGGGCAGGATCCCTCCCTCGCGTTTGCGCCGCGGGCCATTTCGAGCGCCAAGACGAGAGCCGGCATCACGCGGGTTGCGGTGAACTTCATGGGGCTGCTGGGTCCTCAGGGGCCGATGCCGCTCCACTTCGCGGATTACGTCCGGTCCCGCGAGCTTCATCATCAGGATCCGACCTGGGCGAGGTTCCTGGACGTCTTCAACAACCGGATGGTCGCGCTGCTGTACCGGGCGTGGGCGATGAACCGCCCGATGGTCTCCCGCGATGCGACCGCCAACGGGCAGGTCGATCGTGACCGGTTCGCCGCGTACGTCGGGAGCTTCTTCGGTCTGGGGACGCCGAGCGTGTGGAACCGCGACGCGGTCGCCGATGACGCCAAGCGGTTCTTTGCCGGTCGGCTTGCGAACCAGACGCGGAGCCCCGAAGCTCTGGCTTCGATTTTGCGAGAGTTCTTCGGCGCGCCGGTCGAGATCGAGGAGTTTGTCGGCCGCTGGAGCGAGCTTCCCGAACAGTACCTGACGCGGCTGGGCCGCAAGGGCGTCTCGACCATCGCCTGCGGCTCCGGCGGGCGAGCGGCTGGCACGGCGATCCTCGGCGGACGCGTCTGGGAGTGTCAGAGCACGGTGCGGATCACCATCGGACCGCTGCCGTGGAAAGCCTACGAACAGATTCTCCCGGGAAGCAAGGGGTACGAGCAACTGGTCTCGTGGATCTCGATGTTCGGCGGGATCGAACTCGGCTGGGAGGTCGTGCTGGTGCTCGACCGGCGCGAGGTGCCGCTCCCGCGGCTCGGCGGTGGTGGCGGCGTGAGGCTCGGTTACAGTGCGTGGATGTCCAGGACCAAGCCGGAGCAGGACCCGGCGGATGTAGTGCTCCGCAGCCGCTAAAGCGGCGAGCGAAAGGTTGAGACGAATATGGGTGATATCAGCAGAACGGCGCTCTTCGGCAAACTCAACAACCTCGGGTACAAAGCTCTCGAAGGCTCAACCGTCTTCGCCAAGCTCCGCGGCAATCCGTACGTCGAACTCACGCACTGGCTCCACCAGATCGTGCAGAACCAGGACAGCGATCTGCATCGCATCGTCCGCCGGTTCGAGATCAATCCGAGCAAGCTCGCGGCGGACATGCAGACGGCGCTCGATCGGATGGCTCGCGGCTCGGACGGAATCCGCGACATCTCGATGACGCTCCAGGACAGCGTCGAGAAGGGCTGGCTCTACGCTTCGCTCCAGTTCCGCGAGTTCCAGGTGCGAACGGGCCACGTGATCTACGCGTGCCGCAAGACGCCCGAGCTTGAAAAGGCCCTCTTTGCCGTCAGCCGCGAGTTCGAGAAGTTTAGCGCCGACGTCTTCGCCAAGGACTATCTCAAGATCGTCGGCGAATCCCC
>JBIKTT010000031.1:0-9990 GCA_044347925.1 Phycisphaerales bacterium | reverse complement strand
GTTCCCTGCGGGGCCGGTTTCGTTCCGAATCCAAAGACCAAGACCGGAGACCACGATGATCACCCGCAACGCTCTTTCACTCGCCGCGATTCTCGGACTGTGCGCCCTCGCCGGGTGCAACACCGGCACCCACGGCAAGCACACCGAAGAACAGCGCAACGCCGCCAAGATCAAGCTCGACAGCATCAAAGCCGGCATCGAGCACCAGACCGCCCTCGGCGACCTCCTCGCGGGCGACTTCCCCAAAGCTCTCCGGTCCGTCGAGAACAGCCTCGCGATGAACGACAAGTCCGCGAAGACCTGGACCCTCCGCGGGCGCATCATGCTCGAACTGGGAAACCTCGAAGCCGCTCTGCAGTCCTTCAATCGCGCCGAAGAACTCGACCCCAACCTGGTCGACACCCACTACTTCCTCGGGGTCGCCAGCGAACGCCTCGACCGCAAGGATGAGGCTCTCAAACGCTACATGAAAGCCGCTGAGCTGGACACCGGCAACGCCCAGTTCGCAACGGCCGCCGCGGAAGTCATGATCGATCTTGGACAGCTCGAGGAAGCCCGGAAGTTCCTTGAGTCACGCGGGCCGCTCATGGCCGACAACGCCGCCATCCGCCAGGTCCTCGGCCACCTCGCGATGATCGAGAAGGACTATGTCAAAGCCGAGACGATGTTCAACGAAGCCCGTCTCCTGTCCCCCAACGACATGACGATCCTCGAGAACCTCGTTCAGGCTCAGGTCGCGCTGCAGCAGTTCGCCAAAGCCGAGGTCAACCTCCGCAAGCTTCTCAAGGACCCCGCGCTCTCCGAACGGCGCGACCTTCAGCACGCCCGCGCCAAGTGCCTGATTGAGACCGACCGCCTCGTCGACGCCCGCGAGATCCTCATCCGCTTGTGCAACGACCAGACGGGCTCGGCGGACACCGACGCGTGGCGCGACCTGGGGCAGGTCAGCTTCAAGCTCAATGACTTCAACCGCGTCCGCACCGCCGGCGCCAAGCTCATCGCGATCTCCCCCCGGAGCGCCGACGGGTACCTTCTCCGCGCCCTGTGGGAACGCCAGCGCGGTGACAAAGCCGCCGCCAAGGACAGCGTCCTGGCCGCGATCGAGCGCGAGCCCTCGAGCGATGCCTACATGCTGCTGGCTTCCATCCAGATGGAGCAGCGAGACAGCGTCGGCGCCAGCAACACGCTCCGCACGGCGATCCAGTACGATCCGAACAACCGCACCGCGCAGGATCTCCTGAGCAAGATCTCCCAGACCACGACCGCAAGCGTCACCGAACAGTGATCGCAAATCGGCAGCCCTGACCAAACAAAGAAGCCCACGGGTTCATACCCGTGGGCCTCTTCATTTACAGGATCGATGTCGACCGATCAGCAGCCCGTCTCGAACGCACCGACGAAGTCGTCGTAGTCGAAGAAGTCCACGAAATCGTCGCCGTTGAAGTCCGCCGTGCGACCGTCGGGGCAGGCGCCCGTCTCGTAGCATGCGACGAAGTCGTCGTAGTCGAAGAAGTCCAGGAACCCGTCGCCGTTGAAGTCCGCCGGGCAGGGCGTCACACCCTCCTGAACGACGATGCGGATGGTGTCGGTGCCGGTGCGGCCCTCGTTGTCCGTCACCGTGAGCTCGACGATGTGCTCGCCGACGGTGAAGTTGATCGACGGGTCGAACCCGGTTCCGATCTCAAATCCGTTCTCGCGCCAGACGTAGGAGACGATCGTGCCGTCTGCGTCATCGGAGCCCGCAGCGCTGAGGTTCACCACCTCCGAGCCCGAGTTGTCACCATCGATCACCGTCTGGTCTACGCCCGCGACCGCGCTGGGCGCCTCGTTGGAGGTCACCGTCACCACGACCGTGTCCGAGCCCGTCGCGGTGTCATCGTCGGTCACCGTGAGCGTGATCGTGTGGACGCCCGCCGACAGGTTGAGCGTCGGGTTCACGCCCGTCGCGATGGTCGTCGGGCCTTCCTTCCAGACGTAGCTCGTGATCGAACCGTCCGAGTCGGAGGAGCCCGAGCCGTTCAGCGTGACGCTCTGCGTGCCGTCACCCTCGGGGTCACGGACGTTCTGGTCCGGGCCGGCGTTGGCGATCGGGGGAAGGTTGGCCGGCGTCGAGGTCGAGCCCTGCTCGGGGCCGCCGACGAACTGATTGCTGTTGAAGCCGCCGACAGACTGCGTCGCTTTCACCCAGTAGAAGAACGACTGGCCGGACGGAAGCCCGGTGTCGGCAAACGTGTTGGTCGTGGGCGTGGCGATCTGCGTCGCGGTCGCGAAGTTGTTGGTCGTGGAACGGAAGACCTGGTACCCCGTGTTGTTCGGGATGTTCGTCCAGTTGACGTTGATGCTGTTGGTCGAGGTGCCGTCCGAAGCGTTGACGGTGGTCAGCGCGGTCACCTGGAACTGAAGACGGTAGAGCTGCGACTGAGTGGGCGCGTCCGCTTCCGCGACCACGAAGTTGTAGGTGCTGTTGCCGGAAAGGAGGAACGTCGGAATGGACTCGGCCGTGCCGACCGTCGTGGCGTTCTGGAACGCGAGCGTCGTCGCGCCGGAGACATCGGTGATGCGAAGCGTGAGGTCCGCGACCGCCAAGGCGTTGAAGTTGTTCCCGGAGGCGCACGAGCCGTCGTTTTGCTGGTCCGAATCGTCGTACGTGGAGCCAATGGGCGTCACCGTCACCGTCGCGAGAAGGTTGGCGGTCGTGTTCGCTTTCCAGTGGTCCGTCTCGGCGTTGGCATCGATGCTGACGAGCGATGCGTTGGGAACCGCCGGATAGGTGATCGAATCACCAGGAGCGTTGGTCGGGATGATACCGACCGTGGTCGTGCCGACCGTGCTCAGCGTGGCCACTACCGGTGCGGACGCCGCGTTGTTGTTGGGCTCGAACGGATCGCCGTAGTTGCGCTGAACCGCGCGGATGTCGTCCTGCTGGGGACCATCGAAGCTGGTCGCCAGGAAGGGCTCCATCAGGATGCCCGAGTTGGTCGAGCACGTGTGGTTGAAGCCGAGTCCGTGTCCGTGCTCGTGCATGATGGTGTTGCGCAGGAATCGGAAGCTGCTCGCGGAGGCCTGCCAAGTCTCCGAAGAGTCGAGGACCATGTTGCCGCCATTGCCGTTGCCCGGGAAGGCGTTGTACGCGAGAATGCCGCTGCCGCCATCGATGTTCTTCATCGAGATGCGGACGTCGCCGCGGAGCCCCACGGAGCCGCTCGAGGTCCAGGAGGCTCCGTCGTCCCAGTCGTTGCCGCCGACCGTCACGCGGACGTAGCCGACGCCCGAGAGGGCTTCCCAACGGGCGAAGCTGCGGACGAACTGCTGAACCCAGACCGCGCGCCCGCCCGAACCGGCGAAAAGCGTGTCCATGCGGGAGAAGAGGTTGCTCGCGGCCGTGCCCTCGCCGACACCGCTCGGAATCGAGAGGCCGTCGGGCACGAAGGACCAAAGCAGCGTGATGGGATCGCCCTGCGAGCCGGTGCCGCCCGAAGCGGTCGACGTCCAGCGGCTGCCGACGTTGTACCGCTCGCCGAAGATGTACAGAGCGTTGACCTCGTCGATCATCTCCTGCGACGGGGGGTTGAACGGATCAAAGCAGGCCGCGACGTGCTGGATGAGCTCGCGGCGATACTCCTCAGGGATCTGCACGAGGTGCTTGGACCCGGCGATCTGCATCCGCGAACCGGACTCACGCTCCGCCGGCTGGGCGGGGGCGGGTGCCGAGTTGAGCATCGACACCGCGACCGCGCCGGTAATGGCCGCGGCCGTCCCCACGTAACAGACCAGATCTTCGATACGGACCATCTGCGAATCTCCTGTGATACAGCGACGGGAGCCGCTCCAAAGCCCGGAGCGGTCAACCAAACACAAACCAAACTTCCAAATACAATCCTCCGTCCGACTCTTCGCAACGCAGCGGCACCATGATGCCACTGATCTTGAAGCGAACGACGAAGTCGTCAAGATAATTCGGAAGGAGTTAAGACACAAGCGTCTGCGCGGACCTTCCAGACAGAAAACTCGGATTCTCCGGCGATGCGAACCGTGCGTCAGTGTGGCATCGGGAAGGACCCGCACATCGTACGAACCTCGGACCGCACCAGAGCGGCCGCGGCTTCGAGTTCGCCGGGGCCCTTGAGGCCGGCGGTGAGGACCCGATCGATGAACGAAGCGACCTTGGCCATGTCGGCTTCCCGGAGGCCGCGGGTCGTGATCGCGGGGGTGCCCAAGCGGATGCCGCTGGTGAACTTCGGCGGACGCGGATCCTCGGGGATGCCGTTCTTGTTGCAGATGATCCCGGCTTGTTCCAGCCAGCGTTCGGCATCGGCGCCGGTGAGCTGGTCGCTCTTGCGACGCAGGTCCACGAGCATGAGGTGATTGTCGGTTCCGCCGGTCGTGATTCGGTAGCCCATCGAGGTGAGCGCCGAAGCGAGGGCTTTCGCGTTGGCGACGACCTGGGCGGCGTAGGTCCTGAAGGAGGGCTGGAGGCACTCGCCGAAAGCGACGGCTTTGGCGGCGATGACGTGCATCAGCGGGCCGCCCTGCATCCCCGGGAAGACGGACTTGTCGATCTTCTTGGCGAGTTCCTCGTCGTTGGTGAGGATGAGGCCGCCGCGCGGGCCGCGGAGGGTCTTGTGCGTGGTCGTGGTGACGACGTGAGCGTGCGGGAAGGGGCTTGGATGGGCTCCGCCGACGATCAGGCCGGCGATGTGGGCGACGTCGGCGACGAGGAGCGCGCCGACTTCATCGGCGGCTTCGCGGAACTTGGCGAAGTCGATGGTGCGGGGGTACGCGGAGTAGCCGCACATGATGACCTTCGGCCGGTGCTGGCGGGCGGCTTCCTTCATCGCGTCGTAGTTGATGTGCTCGAACTGCTCGTGCGAAGGGGAATAGTGAAGGGGGTAGTGGACGGGGTTGTAGTACCGGCCGGAGAAGTTGAGCTTCATGCCGTGGCTGAGGTGACCGCCATCCTTGAGCACCAGCGAGAGGAAGGTCGATCCGGGCTCCATGAGTGCCATGAAGACGGCCGCGTTGGCTTGGGCGCCCGAGTGCGGCTGAACGTTCGCGAACCGGGCTCCGAACATCTGCTTGGCCCGATCGATGGCGAGCTGTTCGATCTGGTCGTGGAAGACGCAGCCGCCGTAATAGCGTGCGCCGGGGTATCCCTCGGCGTACTTGTTGGTGAGGCAGCTTCCCATCGCGGCCATGACGGCGGGCGAGGTGTGATTCTCGCTGGCGATGAGTTCGAGGGTGGATTCCTGGCGAGCGGCTTCCTTGGCGATGAGGTCGAAAACCGCGGGGTCGGCCTGGGCTGGGTTGGTCGTCTGGGGCATAGGCCGGATGGTAGATGGGGTTTGGGGGCTTCGCGGCGGGGCTGGAGGGATCAGCGGCCGGAAAGCTCGTAGAAAATCTGGGTCACGATGTCATCCGCTCCCGGGATGAGGAAGTACCCGACGGCGAGGGTCAGAAGGGAGGCGACCCCGACCAGCCCCACCGCGACCAGACCGGGGCGAGGAATCCTGAGGTAGTGCTTGGCGGCCGCTCGCCAGTACCAGACGACGACCGCGAACAGGATCAGGGTCATGATGCCGTTGGAAACGCCAAGGATCGCCTTGAGCGTCTCGACGATCCACGGCGTCGTCACCAGATAGCGGAACTGGACCGTCATGCGATACAGGGAATCCGTCCACGCGGGAACGATCGCCAGCACGGGAAGCCACACCAGCCAGTAGCCCGTGAGCCGCACGATGTGGCGAGGACGCACTTTCGCACGCCTCAGCGACATCGGCATCAGCACCAGAGCGCCCGGCATCACCAAAGCGAACAGGACGCAGAGCATCATCGGTTCGGGCGGCACGCCGCGCCACTGCGACGTCGTGCTGAAATACGGGAACAACCAGCGGCCGGTCTCGATCTTCACGGTGAACGCCGCCGGGTTGAAGCCGGCTACGCCGCGGTACGAGTTGATGAGCACGCGGGTTTCCATCCAGGATTCGACCCAGATCGTCGCGGCCATCAGCCCCATCGACATGACGTAGGACGCGACGAGCCAGACGACCAGCATCAGTGCGAGACGCTTGGACACGACCGGCATCGACAGGCTGAGTTTGCTCCACAGATGCCGGGGAAGAAAGGCCCGCCACGCCGAGCGGAACACACTCGCGACGATCATCCACCATCGCCCCGCCGCGTGCTCGACACTCCACGCCGGCGGCGTCGCTGTTCGGAAGATCGAGGTCCAGCGGACATCAAAGCCGCACTCGGGGCAGCGACTTTCGAGGGGACACTGAGTCGTCCAGGTCGCGGTCTCGCCGCTGAGGTCATAGTCGCAGCGCGGGCAAGCGGGAACCGGCATGACGTGCGTGGGATCGTGCATGCCGGGTCATCCTGTGAAAGCTCGGACACCCATCGCCGCGACGTACGCGATCGCCGGCGTCGCGAGAACGGAGACCACGAGGAGGAGGAACGTGTCCAGCGCGGCGCTGGGCAGGCGGAGGTACCGCGAAGAGGCTCTGAACCAGAAAAGCCAGACAAACCCGAGAGCCAGCAGTGTCACGATCGCCGAGCCCTCACGCATCACCCAGAACTGAGCCGCGTAGAGCGCTCGGTCCGAGATGACCTTGAGCCATCCCCAGCCGCTTTCCGGATGGGCCCACGCGTACGCCGCGACGTTCACCTCTGCCGCAGCGCGGGCGTTGGTCAGCCAGATCCGCACCCAGTCGAGCATCATCGCCGTCCACGACACGAGCGAGAACGCAAGCCCGATGAGCGGGAGCGGCGTCAGCGCGTACGCGCCGATGCGCCAGAGATGACGCCGCCGCACCCGATGCTTGGTCATGGTCTGTCCAAGAAGCAGAAACGCCAGCGGCATCACCAGCGCGGAACCCACCACCCACATCGTCATCACCATGAGACGCTGCGTGTCGGCCGAGGGAGTGGTCCATGGCACGCCCGGCAGCGTGAGGTTCGGCGCGTACTCGGCGATGAACCTTGAGAAAGTGGAGCGGGGCAGGATGCGCTGGCCGGTCGAGATGGCCGTCGCCAGCCCGCTCTGGTAAGCCGAGTAGGCGTGATACCTGATGATGATCAACGCGAAGGAGACCATCGCCAGCAGCCCAAGGACGAGCACCGCTGTCAGCCACGACGCCGCCAAGGTCATCGCGCCCGACGCGAGCACGCCGCCCGCGTGGACGGGGTGGGCGAGCATGAGATTGACCCGCCCGCCGGACTCCGGCAAAGGCTCGGACGGCCCCTGCCAGAGCGTCTTGGGCCTGAGGGTGCGGGAAAGGACTCGGAACGCGCGCACAAACCGGTCCGCCCATGATCGGGGCGCTTGGGGCTCAAGGGACCAGTCGGGCGCGGGAATCTGGCGAAGGAGGTGATCCCAACCGAATGCGAACCCGCATTCGGGGCAGCGGCCCTCCGGGTTGGCGTGAAGGTCAGCCGGAACGAGGCTTGCGAGGTCGTAGTCGCAACGGGGACAGAGAGGCTGCCTCCGCGAGGCCGCGGGCGATTCCGCGGGGGCTGGAGGAGCAAAGGACGGCACAAGCTGGGCCGGCGCATCCGTCATCACCATTCACGATACCAGCTTGGCGGGCTTGCGGTGGCAGCGCCCCCCGAAGTGTGGCATCGGTTCACCGTGAGTTGGGTCGGCCGCGGCAGCGATCGTCGGGTGAAAAATCTCTCACGTGACGCGCAGAAGTGATCTGAGGGGTGCTCTCTCTGAATGAAGCCTGCGTTTGGTGAAGGTTTTCGCTTTTTCATGCGAAACAACGCGCATCCCGCGACGTGTTGGTGCTTACTGAGAGTGAGGTGCGGGCTGCCCACTCTCTGACCCTTCTCTTCCAGCCCGTGCCCCATACTCGTGGCGAGTAGCCGGGTGTCTCCTGACTCTCCCCTCCGGCTTCTCGCCGCGTTCCAAGCGGTCGCGTTCGATCCGTTCCGATCGCGGCCCACAACCAGGAGTGTCCCATGCGCAACGCCCGTTTGTTGGTTGTTCCTGGTCCGCTCGCGATCGGTCTGGCGTGCCTCGCCGGGCACACCGCTGGTGCTCAGTGC
This sequence comes from Phycisphaerales bacterium, assembly GCA_044347925.1. Lineage (GTDB taxonomy): Bacteria > Planctomycetota > Phycisphaerae > Phycisphaerales > UBA1924 > UBA2396. The sequence goes on along the minus strand of JBIKTT010000031.1, from coordinate 1,944 downwards.
AATCCGTTCAACGTTCCGCTGATGAACGCGACCGCGTCGTGGTCGCAGGACTGTGGCGCGACGTTCACTCCCGGCCGCACAATCGACGGTCAGCCCTCGACAAGCTGGGCAACCGTTCGGTGCACACCCCCGGGAGATCGAAGCCTCACGGAAAGCGCCGTCTACGAGACCCAGCAGGACCTGGTCGCTTCCTCGACGCCAATTGAGATCACCTTCAAGATCTTCTCAGGCGGATACTCGCCCGACCAAGGCGGCGGCAACCTCACGCTGGGACAGTTCCGCCTTTCCTACACCACGGACGAACGGACGCAGTTTGCGGACGGGCGAGCCACCGGCGGCTTGATGGGTGAGAACTGGGTCACGATGATTCCCGATGAGGTGTCGGGCCGTTGGGCGGACACGGTCGGGAATCCTTTGCCGCCCAACCGGCTTCAGGACCCGGACCTGAGGATCGTGGGAGATGGCATTGTGCTGGTCGAGGGGCCCAACCCCGAGTACGCGGTCTATACGGTGAAGTACACCGTGCGGGACGTGACGATCCGAGGCTTTAGGCTTGACGTGGTTGATTCCAACGATTCGGACCAGAGCGATGCGGACGGCCTGCCGACGGGGGGACCGGGCCGGCACGCCAACGGCAATCTGTTCATCCGCGAGATGGCGATGGGCCAGGTTCGCGTTCCCACCATCACGGCCGAGCCGCAGGACGGCAGGATCTGTTCCGGCGGAACGCTGACGCTTTCGGTCGGCGTCGACGGGCAGGGTCCGTTCTCGTACCAGTGGCGTCGCGGCGGGCAGGCGATCTCCGGAGCGACGGGCTCGACGTACGTGCTCGATTCCGGGGATGACGCGGGGAGCTACGACGTCGTCGTCTCTTCACCGTGCGGGAATCGGACGAGCCGCACCGCGGTGATCACCGCTACGTGCGCTGCCGACTTCAACTGCGACGGCTTTGTCGACTTCTTCGATTACGACGGGTTCGTCGAGGCGTACCAGGCGGGAACGCTGACGGCGGACTGTGAAGAGGATGGGTTCATCGACTTCTTCGACTACGACTGCTTTGTCGCGGCGTACGAGGTGGGCTGCTGAGAGCTCGGACCCGAAGATCGCCCCGGGGGATGAGGGAGTGAGCCCGGAAGAAGGCTGTGTGCGCGCCTTCATACGTTTCCGGGCTTGCTCCCCCGTTCCCCGTGAGTGCTGAAGCGTGGCTTTGGCCCCGGTACACTCCGGCCATGAGAACGCTTCGAATGGGCATGGTCGGCGGCGGCAAGGGGGCATTCATCGGCGCGGTTCACCGCCTGGCCGCGTGCATGGATCACGGCGTGGGGTTCGTGGCGGGGGCGCTGTCGAGCGATCCGGCGCGAGCCAAGGACTCCGGCCGCGAACTCGGACTCGCCGACCGACGCAACTACCCCTCGTGGCAGGCCATGCTCGAAGGTGAGCTCGCGCTCCCCAAGGAGGAGCGGATCGACTTCGTGTCGATCGTCACGCCCAACCACGTGCACTTCGAGGTCGCCAAAGCTTTCGCTGAAGCGGGGATCAACGTCGTCTGCGACAAGCCCCTCTGTCATACGACCGAGCAGGCCCGCGCTCTCGCCGCCGCCGCGAAGAAGGGCAACGTCGTCTTCGCCGTGACGTACAACTATTCGGGCTACCCGCTGATCCGCCAGGCGCGGCACATGGTGGCGTCGGGCGCGATCGGGAAGGTCCGCAAGGTCATCGTCGAGTACAGCCAGGGGTGGCTTGCGAGCAACCTGGAAGCCTCCGGGCAGAAGCAGGCCGACTGGCGCACGGATCCTTCGCGGAGCGGCGCGGGCGGGGCGATCGGGGACATCGGGAGCCACGCCGAGCAGCTTGTCTCGTTCGTCACCGGGTTGCACGTCGAGGAGATCTGCGCGGACCTGACGACGTTCGTCGAGGGGCGCCGGCTGGATGATGATGCCAACC
>JBIKTT010000497.1:0-2788 GCA_044347925.1 Phycisphaerales bacterium | reverse complement strand
GACCCCATCCCGGCGACATAGGCACGCGAGCCGTCGCTTGTGAACACCACGCCGCGCGGATCGCCGATCGACTGGTGCCGGATGTTGGCGGGCACGCTCGAGGTCGAATAGTCCAGGTGCGGGTTCAGGTCGCGCACCGACACCGCCCCGCCGCTTCCGGGCATGGTGGCCATGTTGACCCGCAGAAAGACGCCCTTGAGCACCGGCTCAAACCGGATGTGGTTCAAAGCATCGGTGCCGACGACCGACACCTCGCCCGTCGCCGGATTGACGCCCATCGCCATGCAGATGTTCATCATCCCGCCCGTGTACGACACCGCGAGGTTGCTCGCGTTGATCGTCGCGACGTCATGATCGAGCAGGTCCCACCCCGGCCGCCGCCCGGACCTCGAAGCACTCGCGCCGCTGACCAGACTCGTCCAGTCCTGGCCGTTGTCATCGCGCCACGTCCCATCGGATTGCTTCTTCACGATCAGACCCACGGCCGGCGGGGTCCCCGCCGCCGTGTTTCTCGGAGGGTTGAACCCGGCTCCGTCGTTCGGCGGCGGATTCACGCCCCCGTACGGCCCCGTCGCGTCGTTCACCACGTTGGGCGGGAAGCTGATCACCGGTGTCCCGTCACTGCCGCCGCCCAGGATCGTCGTGCCGTTCCCGGACTCGAACATCGCGACGTACACCTTCGTTCCGTCCGGGCTCACGGCCATCGCACGCGGCGTGTTGCCCTCGAGCGTGACCACCGTCGCGCCGGCGCTGAGGTTCGAGAGGTCAAAGACGTGCACCTGGCCCGCCGTCCCGCACGAGACGAAAGCCCGCCCGCCCGCGAACACGACGTCACCGGGCTCATCACCGACCTTCAGCGTGTTGACGACGCTCGCGGTCGAGAGATCCACGATGCTCACCGTGTCCGACAGGTGGTTGACCACCCAGACCTCCGTCGACGACCGCGCCCGCACGCTCACCGGATCCAACCCGACCGGCACCGTGCCCGCATGGACCGGGCCGGCGGGCCCCAGGTCAAAGAGCTCAATCGAAGCGTCCGCGGTGTTGACCAGCACCATTCCCTCGCCGCCGGGCATGATCTCGATCGGATGGACGTGCGGCGTCTCCCAGTTGCGGAATGCCGGCCCGCCGCGGGGTTCGAACCCGCCCTCATCCGAGCCCTCCGCCACCCCGGAACCGACCGGCTCCAGATCGTGCCGGTCCGGGCCCATGCCAAGCTGCGAAGCCGCCAGCGCCGCTCCGGCCGCAAGCACCAACCGAGACACGACCGCTCCCGACACGACCCCTCGCTCGATCCTCATGGCTCTTGCTCTCCGTGGCCGCGATGACGGCTCCTGAGTTCTGACCTCTTCGCCGGCCGCCCAGAATACTGGACGGCATGCCGCAAGGGTGCGACATCGCGCCGTTCCGGACGCGGTCTGCCCCTCTTCCTCCGGTTTCCGCCCCGCCGATTTCTCGCACCAAGCCATTCTCGCCGAAGCCGCGCTCAGAACGCGCCAAAAAAAACGACGGGCCCGAATCGCAAGATCCGAACCCGCCGGTGGTGTAGAACAAAGGATGGAGCCCCGACACGGCCATGACCACGGCCGAGAGAGGCGCAGGTCAAGACGGACGCCATATCTCCGAGGGCGCAGGCCCCCCGCGCTTCCGCCTGATTCCGCACTCCAATATGCCACACGTTTCCTGCTTTGCCCACCCGTCACAGGCAGGAATCTTGTTTCACGCCGCAAATCTCGCGCGATTTCGAGGGTCAACTCCTAGAATCGGCAGTTACTCGGACCAGCCGACCCGTCCTTCGGCCGCTCTCGGGGCCAGCCGAGCTCCGGCCTGACCGAACATCACCCTTATTTCGGAGTCTGACGATGCCCGACGCCACCTTCCCGACCCAGTACGCCCCCATCAAGCCCTCGACCGACGTCCGCGCCGCCCTCGGCAAGGACGCCGACGCCCTTTTGAACTACGAGTCCAAGACCGTCAGCAAAAACCAACTCTACCTCCCGGGCCCGGACTTCGTCGACCGCGTCATGAGCCAGTCGGACCGGTCCCCCACCGTTCTTCGTAATTATCAGACCATCCTGAACACCGGCCGTCTCGCCGGCACGGGGTACGTCTCCATCCTGCCGGTCGACCAGGGGATCGAGCACTCGGCCGGGGCATCGTTTGCTCCGAACCCGGCGTACTTCGACCCTGAGCAGATCGTCAAGCTGGCCATCGAGGGCGGGTGCAACGCCGTCGCGTCGACCATCGGCGTGCTGGCTTCGGTCAGCCGCAAGTACGCTCACAAGATCCCGTTCCTGGTCAAGTTCAACCACAACGAGATGCTGACGTACCCGAACGTCTTCAGGCAGTCGTACTTCGGCAGCATCCGCCAGTGCGCCGAGATGGGCGCCCTCTGCCGCGATGAGATCGCGTACGTCTCGGACATGTTCGAGGAAGCCCACCAGTACGGCATGGTCACGGTTCTCTGGTGCTACACCCGCAACGCCAACTTCAAGGTGAAGGGCGCGGACGGCAAGAGCACCGACTACCACTCCGCCGCCGACCTCACCGGTCAGGCCAACCACATGGGCGCGACGATCAAAGCCGACATCATCAAGCAGAAGCTTCCCACCAACAACGGCGGGTACGCGGCTCTCAACTCCGGCGGCTCGTCCTACGGCAAGTGGGATAAGCGTGTGTACACCGACCTCGCGGGCAGCGACGAAACCGGCCACGGCGGCCACCCGATCGACCTCTGCCGGTACCAGATCCTCAACAACTACATGGGCCGCGTGCCGCTGATCAATTC
>JBIKTT010000498.1:0-2788 GCA_044347925.1 Phycisphaerales bacterium | reverse complement strand
CCCGCCGCCCAGAAGATGGACCCCTACCCCTCCGAAACCAACTTCGACCCAGACCACCACTACCAGACCTACGGCTTCAACGGCGTCGAACGCAACGAGTTCAACTCCACCCGCCCCGCCATGACCTGGTGGCGCCGCCAGTACGTCGCCGCCTACGGCCGCGTCATCTCCAAAGCTACCCGCGTCACCGACGTCTTCCAGCCCTCCGGGCTCATCATGTTCCAGGACGCCTTCGAGCACATGCTCGACGCCAACGGCGACACCCTCAACGACCTCTCGCAGTACAACCCCGAGGTCGACGGCTCCGACCCTCGCTTCACCAACTGGCAGAAGGAATACTTCCGCCACAACGGCGGCTGCAACACCGCCTGGGGCGACGGTCACGTGCGAGCCATCGGCAAGGTCGATCTCAACGAGTCTCTCCCCTGGTACGTCCCCGGCTCGCGCTGAGCCGCGGCCCTCGACACCGTCCGCGAGACCAAGCTGAAAAGTCCACCCACGCGGGCCGATCCACGATCGGCCCGCTTTCTTTTTCATCGCGCTGTCCAACGCCGTCATCCCATCGCCGTCGCGAACGCACCAGCGAGAATCCCCGTCGCCCGGCCAAGCTCTTCCTCGGACACATTCAGCGGCGGCACAAGCGTCAGCACCCGTCCGTCCGAAACCTTCAGACTCAGCCCACGCTCCATGCACAGATAAAGCACACGGCTCGCCAGCGCCGCAGACTCCCGCTCGCTCCCCGTCGGCGATCGCATCTCAACCCCAATCAACATCCCAAGCCCGCGGATCTCCCCCACCAGCCCCGTCGGACCAAGACGCTCCCCAAGCTCTTGCCGCCACCGATTCCCCCGGCTCCACGACCGCTCCACCAACCCCTCATCCCTCAGCACATCAAGCGTCGCCAGCGCCGCCGCCGCCCCAAGCGGGCTCTTCTCGTGCGTGTAATGCCCCAGCGCGGTGAACCCCGCCACATCAAGCTCCGGCCTCGCAAGCACCGCCGCCTGCGCGATCACCCCACCGCCCAACCCCTTCCCAAGCACCAGAATGTCCGGCTCAACCCCGAAGTGCTCGTACGAGAACATCCTCCCCGTCCGGCCAAGCCCCGTCGGAATCTCGTCAAACACAAGCAGCACCCCGTGCCGATCGCACGCCGCGCGCACTCGCTTCCAGTACTCCGCATGCGGAATGTCCACCGTCGTGCAGCGTACCGGCTCCGCGATCACCGCTCCGATATCCGGCTCCTGCTCCAGCACCGCTTCCAACGCCGACGCACACACCAGCCCACCCCCCGAGCATCCCGCGCCGCACCGCGACGGCCGGCACGGCATCACATGCTCGCACCCCGGAAGCAGCGGCCCCACGTGCTCACGAAACACCGACTCCCCGCCAATCGAAATCGCATCAAGCCCCGCGCCGTGGAACGCTCCCCACATCGAAAGCGTCTTGTGCCGCCCCGTCGCGATCCGCGCAAGCTTCATCGCCATCCCGATCGCAAGCGATCCACCCGGGGCCAGAAGCACCTTCGAAAGCCGCCCACCCGTCAGCTCAGCCAGTCGCTCCGCACACGCCACCGCAGGCTCATTCGTAAACCGCCGCGGACAAAAAGCCATCTCGTCAAGCTGCCGCTTCACCGCTTCCACCACCCGCGGGTGCGCATGCCCAAGCTGATGCACGCTGTTCCCGTGAAAATCAAGAATCTGCCGCCCCGCCACATCCGTCAGAATCGACCCCCGCGCCGAAACCAGCGCGTTCAGGCACGGCGTCGACAACGACTGATGCAGGAACGACGCCGAATCCCGCTCCAGCAGAGCCCTCGCACCCGCATCCAGATGACGAGAGAGAAACTCCTCCCGATCCAGCGTCCGGTTCACATCGCCCTCGGTCACCGCCTGCTTCCGCGACTCGCCGCTCCGAATCATCGCCGACCTCCCGCGCGAACCGCTTCCACCGGCACCCGATACAGCAGCCCGCGTGCCTCGTCCGCGATCACAAGCTCATCATCGCTCCCGAAGCAGATCGCTTCGCTGTCGCTCTTCCCATCCTCCATCCGATACCGCCGCTCGTACGCGACGCCCCTGAAGAACGACTCCGAAACGCTCTTCCGCTCAAAAAGCCAGATCGACCCGTACGTCAGCACCGCAAGCCGAAGCCCGTCCGGGCTCGCGTCCGCCCCAGTCACCTGACCCGCGATCTCAAACCTCTCGACGAACTCGAGATCGTTCACCACTCCGATCCGCCGCTCGCCCACCCGGTACAAATTGGTCGCCGTGTCCGACCTGTGCTTGGTGAGGATGAAGATCTCATCCCCCACCGTGAACACCCCTTCGGCGTCAAAGTTGAAGTTCTCCCGAGGCGCCGGCCGCGACGGCTGATCCGGATACCGAACCAGTATCTTCGACGTCGCCGAGGTCCGCCCCTCCGTCGCTTCCGGCTCCTCGACGAAGTAAAGCGTCAGATCCGCTCGCGCGTTGCTGTTGTTCCCCAGGTCCGCGATCACAACCCTCCCCGAAGCGTCCATCGCGATGGCTTCCCAGTCAACGTTGATCGCGCCCCCGACCAAAGCGCCGGGAACTTCCGGATACCGCGTCGAAGCCACCACCGTCCCATCCAGACGAACCGGATAAAGACGAGGCTCATCGCCCGAGTCATTCAGCGTCCAGAAAACCGTCGGGTCCCGCCGGCTCCGGACAATCCCGGAAATCTCTTTGCCCGCCCCAGGTCCAAGCCGCGCCACCGGCTTGATCACCATCAACCCCTCAGCGTCGACCTCAATCCCGCCATCCCCCAC
>JBIKTT010000496.1:0-2793 GCA_044347925.1 Phycisphaerales bacterium | reverse complement strand
CTGCTCGACCGTGAGCGAAAGCGGCTTCTCGACGTACACGTCCTTGCCCGCTTCCATCGCTTCGATCGCGATCTTGGTGTGCCAGTGGTCCGGCGTCGCGATCACCACCGCGTTGATGTCCTTGTTGTCGAGCACACGCTCGTACTCGATCACGCAGTTCTTCTCCTCCAGCACCAGCGACTTGTCGACCTTCCCAAGCGTGTCCTGAGCACGCTTGAGCGCCCGGCGGTACACATCGCAGAGCATCCCGACCCGGATGTTCTCCTGCTTGGCCATCCGCGACAGGTGGTTCACGTGCGAGCGGCCCATCCCGCCCGTGCCGATCACGGCGATGTTCAGCGCATCTGCCGCGCCCGACAGATTCCGCATCCGCGCGTGGCTCGAAGCCGGCATCCAGCCCAAAGCACCCATCCCCCCCACCGCCGCGGCCACCCCGGCCGCCGATTGAAGGAACGTGCGGCGCGAAACGGAACCGGCGGGCGACTGCTTCATCGGGGATCTCCTTGGGTCGCGGAGATCATCGCAGATTTCTCGCGAGGGTGCAAGCGAGGGAAAGTCCGGCCGGGGATGAAAGAAAACACCGGAGCCTCGCGGCTCCGGTGTCTTTGAAGTTGAGAGAAAGATGGGCCGCTCGGGCCCGGCGATCAGGGGGTAATCGGGAGGTCGTCGAAGACCAGCGAGTAGGTCTCGTTCTTGTACGACTCGACCGTCCGACCCGGGATGATCTTCAGGTAGGAGACGTGGCCGTCCATGAATCCCATGACGCTGCGGTTCACATCGCCGAACCCGTTCTTGATGACCGCGTTGGGATTGCTGTTGTAGATGATGATGTCCGCCCATTCATCCCAGATCCACGCGAAGCGGGACGTGACGAACGAGTCGGCGAGCTGCAGACGCTTGCTGCCGCGATTGAAGAGGGTCGGAGTGACGGAACCGGAGGGGTCCAGCTGCTCGTACCACTTGGCCTGCCACTGGTAGGAGATGCCGATCGAGTCAAAGCAGGTGCGGCCGGAGCGGTTGTCGTTCGGCCAGTTTTCCTGGTGACCGATGTAGTCGCTGGGGTCCTTGAAGACCTTCAGCTTGACGTTCGTCCGGTTCTCATCCTGGGCGGGCATGCGGGCGTTGGGACTTCCGCCCGAAGCCGGGTCGTAGAACTTGATCTCGGGGTAGACGTACTGGTTGAGCGGACGGTCGACCGCCAGAACGTCGAACGCGCCGCCACCGTACCCGAACCAGAAGCCGGACGGGTTGCCGCCGGCGAAGCTCCACGTGCAGAACCCGAAGACGTTGCCGTTCGGGGTGTTGGGGTTCACGGGACGGGTGCGGGACCGGCCGCCGTGGTTGTACGTCAGGGTGATGGGCATGTACGCCTTGTTGTCGGTCTGGTACATGTTCGCAGAGTTGTTGATCGACTTCACCTGCGACGAAGAGATCGTGATCTGGGCCACCTTGCGGGCTTTGCCGAGGGCCGGCAGCAGCAGCGAGATGAGCAGGGCGATGATCGCGATCACCACCAGCAGTTCGATCAGCGTAAACCCACGACCAGCAAGCTTCTTCATGAGCATCCTCCAACCGCCCGGCCGTACGGCCAGGGTCCTGTTCCAACCTTCAATTTTGGCGAGACGGCTCGACAACTGAGCGTTCGCCGCTCCCGGTTCCAAACACGAATGACTCGATCGACGCAACCCGGAAAGCGAGAGACCGCGCCGGGCGGCCATGAACTGGCCTGTGCACTATACGACATTTCGTGCGTTCGGATCCACGGGGATGCGTTTTCGCTCAATTTCGCGCGAAGAAACGTCTCATTTCCGGTGGGGCGGGCTCTCGGACGCCGCCATGTTTGTGCTTTGTTTGCATCGTTTCCGCCCGGGTTGCGGAGATTGGAACCCTGTGGCCGCGGCAACGTATGAACTCTGGTCGGGGTTTGACGCATCATCCTTCCGCATGCCACCGCTGTTTCGGGCCGATGCTCACGCGGCGGGCCGTCTCTCGGTCCCGCGCATGGTGGGCACCGCGGATCGGTGCCGCGGCCTTCGGCTACGGTGGTGCGGCGTGACGGAGAAGCGTCGCGGGTTGACATTTGACCTTGGACCGGTGAACCTTCACCCCGACGAGCGACGAACAGACCGCGTGGGCGGCTTGCAAGCACGGATGCGAAGGACCTGATGGGCGACAGTTTGAAAAAACCCGACCTTTCGGAGACCTCCCCGGTCAGCAAAGCGGACACCGCGCCGATCGGGCCGCCGCCCGATCCCGCACCCAGCCTCGCGGCCGTCGAAGAAGCTCTCTCCGACGCCGCCAAGGGCGGAACCAACGTCGACACGCTCGTCGGACGCCTCGTCGTTGATCAGGGGCTCGCCACGCCCGAAGAAGTGCAGCACGCGCTCGAGCAGGCCAAGCAGGCCCGCGAGGACCAGAACCAAAGGTCCCTCGTCCAGATCCTCCTCGACAACGCGTACGTCACGCAGCGGCAGATGGCCCGTCTCAAGCAGGCTCTCGAAGCCGACCGGTCCAACCAGAAGATCCCCGGTTACAAGATCATCCGCAAGCTCGGCGCGGGCGCGATGGCGACGGTCTGGCTTGGCAAACAGCTCAGCCTCGACCGCGAGGTCGCGATCAAGGTGCTGCCGAGGAAGTTCACGACCAACCCGCAGTTCGTGGAGCGCTTCTACGCCGAGGGGCGTGCGGCGGCGCAGCTGAACCACCCGAACATCGTGCAGGCTTTCGACGTCGGCAACGCCGGCGAGTACCACTACTTCGTGATGGAGTACGTGAACGGGCGGACGGTGCACG
>JBIKTT010000030.1:0-10011 GCA_044347925.1 Phycisphaerales bacterium | reverse complement strand
GCCCAGCTCTACAAATCCTCCTGCTCAGGACTCGGCGAAACCCTCGAACGAGACATCCCCCAAGGCGTCGCACGTCTCGAGCGGATGCTCAAAGCACTGGAAGACTACCTCCGCCTCACCGGCGTCGAAACCGCCGAACAGCTCGCTCAGGGTCTCGATCAAGCCACGACCCCCGCCGAAGATCCGGTCGCCCACCGCTACGCCGCACTCCGCGCCCACCTCCCCTCGCCCGAGCAGCGTGCAAGCCTCGCACCCGCACCCGTCAAGGACCTCCGCTGGGCCGCCGGACCGATCTCCGAAGCCGACACGCTCGCCATCTCGCGCCTCTCCATCGCCGGCAACCCGCCCGGCCCCGACGACACCATCGTCCTCGCCTGGCGCACCCTCGAGGTCACCTCGTTCCTCGCCGCTCGCATCGAAACCCCCGCCGGCGACAGCGGCTGGTACCTCGGCCCCTTCGACCGCCCCGAAGCAACTGGCGGCCTCCGCGCCACCACCGTCGCAAGCCTCCTGCAGGAACTCCCCTGGCTCCGCCCGGTCCTCACCCTTGCGCCCGGCTCACTCGTCGTCGCCAAAGCAGGCACCATCGACGCCGTCCTCGATCAAAACGACCGCGACGCCTGGGCTTCCCATTCCTGGATGTAGGTCCGGCTTCGCGGACTCCCGCTCCGCCGCTCCGGCTTGCGACTCTCACGTCCCCGGCTTCAAGAGCACATCGACGACCACCGGCATGTGATCGCTCCCCTCGCTATCCCCGCGATCCAGGCCCGTCCGCGCCAGCGTCTCATCCGCCAGAATCGTCGAATCCAGCACGAACGAGTTCACCACCTCGATCCGGCTCGGCGCATAAAGCACATAATCCAGCCGCGACGGACCAAACTCCGACGACCACTCACGCCACGTCACCTTCACATCCCCGCCCAGCGCCACCGGTTCCGCTACCGCAAGATCCCCGCCCCCTTCATCAAGCTCCCGACGAAGCAGCTCAAGCGGCGTCCGCGTCCCCACCAAATTGAAATCCCCAGCGATGATGTGCGGCACCGCCGGATCCCACGACGCCAGCGCCCCCTGAATCGCCCGCGCCTCCCCCTGCCGGATCTGCTCTTCACGCCCCGTCGCTCCGCCGCAGCACTTGAGGTGCACGCTCGTGAACATGATCGGCGAGCCCGGTGTCATCACCTCCGCCGACGCCATCCGCACCAGCCGCGGCTTGTCCGTCCCGTCATCCATCCAAAGCGAATCAAGCTTCAGCTCCCCAAGCGGCATCCGGCTCGCCACCGCCGTCCCCGTCTCCGCCGTCTTCCTCACCTTCCACCCCGGCGCCCCGATCGCTCCCGGCGCATGCAACTGAAGCCACGCTTCCACCGACGCCGCATCCCCGTCCGTCCACTCCTGGAAAAGCACCACGTCCGCGTCCAAAAGCGTCAAAACCCGCCCGAAACTCCCCGGCGACGACACCGGCTTGGCTTTCTCCACGTTGTACGACACCACCCGCACCGCCCCCTTGGGCTTCTCCGGCACATCCATCGTCGCGACCTTCGGCGTGGTCGCCGCCGGCCCCAGATGAACCTCAAACGGATCCGCCCACCCGTCGATCAACCCCTCCTCATCCAGCGTCACGAACATCCCCGTGAACCGCTTGGCCTCCCCGCTCCCCTCCGGCCCCGCCGCCCGCAAAAGCTCCCGATCAAACCGCATCTCGTACCACGTCGACGCATATGTCGGCGACGCGATCACCCCAGACGACCTGTTCGCGATCTTGCTCGTCTTCCCATCATCCCCCACACGCACCACCGACATCCCGCGACCCGCTTTCCCATCTGCCCCACGCGGCGAAAACCGCACCTCCGCATCCACCCCAAGCTGCCGGAACACCTTCGCCGTGCTCCGCCGACCCGTCTCCGCGTTCCCATCCACATCCAAATACAAAGCCACCGTCCGCGACGAAGCCTGCAACGCCTGCGGCTCCCCAGGCACCTTAAACCGCAAATACACATGATGCCCGTCCGCCTTCACCACCGACTCCGGCGACCACTCCTCAATCGACCCATCCACCCGCGGCCCAACCTCCCCCGCACAAGAAACCAGCCCCGCTCCCATCGCAGCCACCAATCCAGCAGCCAACCCACCAGCGACGCCACCACCCAAGCCAAGCCGAACGCGATGAACAAGCTTCATGCGAAACTCCCGGTTGAAGTCTGAAATCCGTGCCTTGTGCTCTGAAACCTGAAATCCAAAATCTGAAATTTCACATTTGAAATTTGAAATTCAAAATTCAAAATTGACGACCCGCGTCCCTCCCTCCGAAACTCCCAATCCAAAACTCAACCCCCAACCCCGCCCCAACCTCAAACCCGAACTCCCCCCCTCCCTCACTCTACCTCAAACACAAACTCCACCTCCACCGGCGCCCCAAGCGGCAGCGCGATGTTCCCCACCGCCGCCCGCGCATGCTGCCCCTTCTCCCCAAACACCTTCATCAAAAGCTCGCTCGCCCCGTTCGCCACCTTCGGCTGATCATAAAAACCCGCCCGGCTGCACACAAACACCCCCACACGCACCACCTGCTTCACCTTCGCCAGGTCCCCAACCGCCGACTTCACCACCGCAAGCCCGTTCAGCACGCACCGCGCCGCACACGCCTGCGCCTGCTCCACCGTCACCTCATCCGGCACCGCCCCCTTGTGAATCAATTGCCCGTTCTCCATCGGAATCTGCCCCGCCACAAACACCAAGCTCCCCGTCCGACGAAACGGCACATACGCACCCGCTACTTTCGGGGGTGGCGGCAACGTCAACCCAAGCGAAGCCAGCACCGCCTCAGGGTGCATCCCAGCCGACGTGCCGGAGGAAGTGGTGGTGGGGGTGGGGGGCGTGGAGCTCGTCATCGCGGGGTTTCTCCGGGCTGAGCCGCTCCGATCGCACCCGGGATCCGCCCCGAACGCTCCGAAACACGCTCACAGCAGGACGGTACGGCGTGTGTTCGCGCGGCAGCCGCCCAGACCTTGACATTTTTTTGAGTTTTTTCGCCCACGCCGGAACAGATCCCGCCCACCCTGCGGATCTTTCCACTAGAATGACCCAAGCGGCGGGCACTCGCCCTCACCGCACCCTTCACCCCTCTTCCCCTCCTTCCCTCGCCTCACCTTCAAAAAACAAAGCGTTCTGCAGAACGTCCGTTGGAGTTTCGTTCGAGTTCTCTGGTCACGGTTGCTGGCGGCAGGTCACATTCAGGGCGGTACACATAACCGCAGTCTTGAGGGCCCTTCTCGGCCCGTTCTCATCCCAAGCCCTGAGCGAGACTGACCCACCGACACCTTGGCCGACATTTCGGAGCCAGAGACGGGCTGTGAGCCGCGGGAATGACGACCGTCCGCTCGCAATCGTGTCCGTGTCGGCGTGGGTCTCGTGAAACGTGGCCTGGTTCGGTTCCGGAAATCTCCGGTCAGCCGCCCCAAGCACCCGTCCAACCTCCCGGTTCGCTCTCGCCTCACCGCAGAGCCGCCCCGTGAGTCCAAACGGAAACACGTCAAGGGGAATTTCACATTCGGTCGTCGCCAACTTTAGGGCCCCGGGCATGTCGCCCGATTCCGGGCCTGCACTAGAGGATGAGTCTCATGTCGAATACGAAGAAGCGTTCCGGTTTCACGCTGATCGAACTGCTGGTGGTGATCGCGATCATCGCCCTGCTCATCGGCATCCTTCTGCCGGCCCTGGGTCGCGCTCGCGCCCTCGCCCGCCAGATCAAGTGCTCGGCCAACGTCCGTGGTATCCACCAGGGCATGGTCCTGTTCGCCCAGAACAACAACGAGCAGTACCCCATCCCGTCCGTCCTTGACAAGGCCAACAACACGATCCCGGCCGGCGGCTTCAAGGATCAGACCCGCTCCATCATCTCCGTCCTGATCTACGGCACCTTCTTCGGCCCCGAAATCTGCGTTTCGCCCGCCGAAGCCAACGGCTCGATCGTCCTCGACAACAACTACCAGTACTCCGAGCCCCAGGCCATCTCCGACGCCCAGAAGAAGAAGCTCGCCCTCTGGGACCCCTGGTTCCGCGCTTCCCCCGTTGACGGCACGCCCTCCGGCAGCTCCGAGCAGCCCAACGACACCGCCGGCAACTTCTCCTACGCCCACACGCCCCCCTTCGGCAGCCGCCGCAAGGTCTGGAGCAACACCTTCAACGCCACGGAAGCCGTCCTCGGCAACCGCGGTCCCTGGTACACCCTCGCGGGCGGCAACACCTCCTCCTGGCAGCTCTCCACCGCCGCGGCCGGCGCTGGCGCGGCCCCCGGCGGCCCGGCCAACGCCTCCCTGTCCAACACCCTGCTGATCCACGGCAGCCGGACCAACTGGGAAGGCAACATCGCCTACAACGACAACCACGTCTCCTTCGAGAGCCGTCCTGACCCCGAGTCCACCCCCTTCACCTTCTCGACGCTGCCGGCCAACGCCCGCACGCAGTTCGACAACCTCTTCGTCTGCGAGAACGACACCGATCGTCAGCCGATCGAAACGAACTTCGGCACGGCGAACAACATCGCCCAGACCCAGACGAACAACTACATCCGTTCCTGGGCCCTCGGCACCGGCGCCAACGGCGGTCTCACGTCCTACCAGTGGTTCGCGGACTGATCGCGACCCCCTTCAGAATGTGACCTGAACATTCCTCAACCCCCGGCCCCCAAAAGGCCGGGGGTTGTCGTTTTTGCCCCAGAGCACCCGTGGCACTAATCGTGGCACTACCCGTGGCACTGCTCATCGGTTCCTCCGATGAGCAGTGGAAGGACCCCCATCGCGCGAGCACCCCCTCGCACAAGTTCCTGAAGTCATTCAAGAAGTCCGTCGCCAGCCGAGTCCTCGCCCACTACCCGTGGCACTACCCGTGGCACTGCTCATCGGTTCCTCCGATGAGCAGTGGAAGGATCCCCCTCGCGCAAGCACCCCCATCGCGCGAGGCCCCCCATCGCGCAACCGACCCGCCTCGCAGCCCAAAGCACCCGCAGCGCAAGGTACACTCCGCCTCGTGGCGACCCCTCGCAAACTGCTCAAGCGACGCGAAGACGACGGTATCGCACGTTTCCTTACGTTCAGTTGTCGCCACAAGCTCCCGTTTCTCTCCAATCCCCGGATCGCCACACTCGCCGCTCAACGTCTCGCCGCAACCTGCGAGCGATTCGAGGTGCGGCTCATCGCTTGGGCGTTCATGCCCGACCACGCCCACATCATCCTCATCCCGCCGAGTGATCCCGAACGCAAGATCTCGCAGTTCCTCGAGTCATTCAAGAAGTCCGTCGCCAGCCGAGTCCTCGCCCACTGGCGCAAGCTCCAAGCCCCCATTCTCGATCGAATCTGGAACGAGGCTCGCGGCCGACCTCAGTTCTGGGAGCCGGGCGGGGGATTCGATCGCAATGTCCGCGACGAGGAGGAACTCTCGAAGGAGATCCGGTACGTTCATCAGAACCCCGTGAAAGCCGGGCTCTGTGCGAGCGCGACGGATTGGCCTTTCTCGAGCGCTCGGTGGTGGGATCGATGGACGGGCGGCACGGGCGAGGATCCGATCATCGAGTGCGCGGCTCTCGCAGCGGCTTGGAAGAGCTGGAGGGGCTGGCGGGAATCCTGACCGGGCCAAGGTCGGACGTTCGCTCGGTGCGACGTGGTCCTTTGCGCGATCGGGGTTTTGCCACTGCTCATCGGAGGAACCGATGAGCAGTGCCACGAAGCAGTGCCTTCAAAGAACAAAAAAACCCCGCTTTCGCGGGGTCTTTGATCAAATCACGCTGTCCTTCGGACTACTTGTCCTTCTCCTCGATCCCCATGCCCTTGCGGTACGTGGGGCTCGCGGGCCGCTTGGGCGGCACGTACGGGTTGGTCTTGATCGCGTTCATCATCTCTTCGATCGCGCGGTCAAGCTGCGGGTCGGCCCCGCCCACCATCTTCGACGGGTCATCCACCACCACGATGTCCGGGTCCGTGCCGTGCCCTTCCACGCCCCACGTCCCGTCCGTCTCGTAGAACCCGAACGTCGGCGCCGAGATCGACCCGCCGTCGATCATCTGCGCGTTCCCCGAGATCCCCACCAAGCCGCCCCACGTCCGCGTCCCGATCACCGGGCCAAGCTTGTTGTGCTTGAAGAGCCACGGGAACATGTCCCCGCCAGACCCCGCAAGCCCGTTCACAAGCATCGCCTTGTGACCGAAGAACGCGTCCGGCGGCCACGGCCAGTCGTTCCCGTCGCGGCGAGCCCAGTAGTTCGTCGCCGGACGATTCAGAAGCTCGATGAACCGCGTCGGGATCTGCCCGCCGCCGTTCCACCGCTCATCGATGATGAGCGCATCCTTCCCGCGCTGGCCGAAGTACTGTCGATACAGGTCGTTTTGGCCGTCCACGCCCGTGTTGGGAACGTAGATGTACCCGATCTTCCCGCCCGACTTCTCCTCGACGTACGCACGCTTGCCCTCGATCCAGGCGCGATACCGCAGGTTGCTCTCGCTCCCGATCGCCTGCACGATCACCTCGCGCTCCTTGCCGTCCATCGTCGGCGAAGCGTTCAGCGTCAGAGCCACGATCTTCCCCTGCATCCCCAGGAACGAAGCGTAAATGTCCTTCGTCACATCCACCGGGATCCCGTTGACCGCGAGGATGTAATCCCCAACCTTCGCATCAACGCCCGGCTCCGACAACGGACCGCGAGCGTCCGCATCCCACGGCCCGCCGCCGATGATCCGCGAGATCTTGTACGCCGGCGGCGTCACCGTCGTGTCCAGGGTGAAGTCCGCGCCCAGCATGCCCGCCTGGCCGCCCGAGGGCTGCTGCTCGACATCGCCGGGCCCGTTGAGGTACGCGTGACCGACGTTGAGCTCGGAGATCATCTCGGAGATGATCCAGTTCACGTCCTCGCGGCTGGCGGCGTCCGCCACCATCGCGCCGTAGTGCTTCTTCATCGCGGGCCAGTCCACGCCGTGCATCGTCGGCTCGTAGTACCAGTCGCGCATGATGCGCCACGCATCGGTGAAGATCTGGTTCCACTCATCCCGCGGGTCGATCGTCATCGTCATCCCCGCGGTGGACACGGTCTGGGCTTTCCCGCCGCCCGCGGAGGCATCCACGATGCTGATGCTGCTCCCCCGGACGATCAGGATCTTCTTCCCGTCGGGCGTAAGCTGCCATCCGCCGCCGCCGGTGATCGCCTCCTCCTTCGGCTCATCGGCCTTGTAGTCGTAGATCTTCAGGCCGCTCTCGCGGGCTCCGCCGCGCGAGGATGTCCGCGTGTACACAAGCTTGTCGCCGTCCGCGACAGCCATCCAGCCGAAGGAACCCGGCGCGATGTCAAGGCGGATCGACCGGGCTTCAAGCCCGTCAAAGTCGATCTTGACCTCCTTCGCGTCATCTTTCTTCTCGTCCTTCTTCTCTTCTTTGTCGGCCGCGCCGCCCTTGTCGGCCGCTTTGGAACGCGTCGCGTTCCACTCGCCCGTCATCGGGTTGCCGCCGGGGCCGGCGCCCGACCAGGTCCCCTTGGCGTCCGCTCCGGAGATGGTCCCCTTCATCGAGATCTTGGCGCCGTTGACGTCGAACTCGAGCGAAAGCTCGCCCGTGGTCTTGTTGAACGTCCCGGAGATCGACCCGCCGCCCATCACCGTCGAGATCGAGCCCGAGACCTTCTCGCCTTCCAAGCTCAGATTCAGCGTCAGCGGCAGCCCACCGGCGAGCTCGGGGATGCTCCCCTTCACCGTGCCGGTCCACGTTCCCGAAACGCCATCGTCGGCCGCGGCCTTCGTCTCGGCGGGCTTGGCGTCCGCAGGCTTGGCGTCCGACGGCTTGGCCTCGTCCTTCTTGTCGTCCTTCTTCTCTTCCTTCTTCTTCTCGTCCTTCTTGTACCGCTCCTCGTCGTTGGACTCAAGCCCCGGGCTCTTGACGTCCTTGCGGAGCGGCGCCATCAGGATCACTTCGCTGTTGTTGTACGCGTACGTCGTGTCCAGGTCGGAATAGACCGGGTTGTCCACCGCCATCTGCGACCGGTAGAAGAGGAAATCGCCCTTGCGGTCAAACGCCGGCGCGCTCGCGTCAAACATCCCCGCCGTCACCCGGTGCTTCTCACCGGTCTTGACATCCATGATCCAGATCACGCCGACGTTGGTCTTGTCATCGCCGCGGCGGTACGCGATCCACTTGCTGTCCGAAGACCAGCTCACGCCGATCCCGCCCATCCACGGATCCTTGTCGATCTCCTTCAGCTCGCTCCACACCCCGTCATCGTTCGCCGACGCGAGGTAAAGCCGGCCGTTCTGATCCGTGCACGCGATGTGCTTGCTGTCCGGCGACCACTGCGGATTCGAGCGGAACCCGGCCCCCAGGCTCGAGATCTTCCGCGGCTCGACCTTCGCGGGCTTGGCTTCGGGAGCGTCATCCTTCGTGACCTCGTCCTTGGCTTCCGCTTTCTTGTCGTCCTTCTTCTCATCCTTCTTCTCTTCCGGCGGACGGGCGTCCGACGGCCGGAGGTAAAGCTCATTCTCGCCCGATTCATCCGAGAAGTACGCGATCCACTTCCCGTCCGGGCTCCACGACGGATCACGCTCCGCCACGCCGTCCGTCCGCGTCAACGCCCGGATGTACCCTTCCTTGACCGGCGCGGTGAACAGATCCCCGCGAGCCTCGATCACCACGCGCTTGGCCCCCGGCCCGATCGACGCGCCCGAGATGTACCCCGCCGCATCCACCGTCCGCGTCCGAAGCTTCGGCCGCGCCCCGGGCACCGTCACCTTCACCTCGGCCGACTGCTTGGTCCCGAGGTTCAAAAGCATCAGCTTCGCGCCAAGCTGGAAGACGATCTCGCCCTTCCCATCACCGCCCGGGCCCACCGACGGCCACCGGACGTCATCATCCTTGAACGTCGTCACCTGCGTCCGCGCCCCGCTCTTCACATCAAACGACCAGATGTTCAGCCGGTGCTCCGGGCCGTTGTCCGACAGGTAGTACACCACCGACCCGTCCCCGCCCGGCACCCACATCGGAAGCGTGTCCGTCCCCTCCCAGTCCGTGATCTGCCGCGCCGCGTTCGTCTTCAGGTTGTAAAGCCAGATGTCCGTCGCCATCCCGCCCCGGTACCGCTTCCACGTCCGAGTGTCCGTCGAGTGCGGCGTATACGCAAGCCACTCCCCGCTCGGCGAGATCGACCCAAACCCCGAATACGGCACCGGCAGCGCCGAATACGCCCCGCCCTCCACAGGCACCGTGAACGCCTGCGTCTGACGACCCAGCCCCGCCAGACCGTTCGTCAGGAAGTGAAGCCCCTTCCCATCCGGCGTCCAGTCGCAAAGCAGCTCGCCGCTCGGGTGGTACGTCACCCGGTTCGGAATCCCGCCCGTCACGCCGATCGTGTACAGGTCCCGCCCGCCGTCATAGTTCCCCACAAACGAGATCGTCGAACCGTCCGGGCTAAACCGCGGGAAGTTCTCCGCACCCGGCGGGCTCGCAAGCGGACTCGCCTGCCCGCCCGCTTTCGGCACCACCCACAGGTCGTTCGCGTACGAAAACACGATGTGCGTCGCCGACACATCCGGCCAGCGAAGCATCGCCGCGTTCGGAGACACTTGCGCCGCCTGAGGCTGCGTCGGAGCCTCCGCCATCGCCGCAAGCGGCAGCCCGCAGCACGCCAAAAGCGCCAGCGGACGGAACGTCGATTTCTTCGCACCGACCGACCCAAAAGACGATGAGCGATGATTCAAGTCTGATCTCCAAACCCGCCACCATCCCGATCCGGACCCATCGACCGAGCGTCCGTGCCCATCCGCCGGGGAACCAGCCCGGCCGGTTTGGGGGGAACAGTGGGGGGCTCAAGTGTACCGACCGCCGCCCCGTTCGGTTTCCCCAAACGCTCACTTTGGCCCCCTTCTCCCCCTCCCTCCGCGACCCCACCGCCCGCACCGCACCCTCCAGGAACAAAAAAACGCCGCGACCCCTCGGCCGCGGCGTCCACATTCACCCGTTCACCCGCGCGCCGTTGCGGCGAGTC
>JBIKTT010000495.1:0-2794 GCA_044347925.1 Phycisphaerales bacterium | reverse complement strand
CCGAGCTTGCGCGGCCTCAAGTCCGTGCTCGGTTCGCAGGTCCCCGAGCGATTCGGCCTCTGCGGCGGGATGTGCATGGCCGCCGCGGATTTCTTCCACGCTTCGGTCGAGATCCCAAGCGACGCCGCGCCGCCGGTCGAGGGCGATCCGCTTTACCAGTACCTCTACGACCGCCAGCTCGACTCCTTCGGCGGGATCGCGCTCCCCCTGCGCGTGCTCCAACTGATGGCCGCGCCCGATGCGGGCCCCGACGGCTTGCAAGCCCTGACCGCCAAGGAGCTCCCGCGCATCCGCGAGAAAGTCGCAAGCGGCGACCTCGTCCCGATCTGCATCATCCTCGGCAAAGCCGACGGCCGGTCCAAACCGTGGGACAACCACCAGATCCTTGTCTACGCCGACGCCACCTCCGACGAAGCCGCTCCCGTCCTCCGGGTCTATGACCCCAACTTCCCCAAGGACGACCTCGCGACGCTCACCTTTGCCAAGACCGACGACGGCTGGACGACGCTTCTGCAAGCCCACCGGCCCGGGCGGCCCAAGCCCACCGAGATCAAGGTGCGAGGCCTCTTCCTCACCCCGTACACGCCTCGAACGCCGTCGTCCGCTCCGACCAAGAAAAAGTCCGCCGACTGACCCGGCGCGGCAATCCGCAGGCACCGACGAGCGTTGAGCCCCTGCTTCCACAAGACCCATTTCGCTCCGGCCCCGGATCCGGAGTGACGCAACGCCCGCAGTGTCTGATCGACAATGCGGGCGACTTTTTTTGGGTTGGGTTCGCCCGGTGCGGTTCCCCACCAGCGCCCGGCCCCACCTCGGCCCCATGTCGGCCCCAACCCACCCCACCACAACCGACCCACTACCATCCCGCCAATGAGTTCCGACGCGCTCGAAGTTCAGCCCGAAGCCCAAGCACCCCTCGGCCCCACGGCCGAGTCACTCGCTCCCTCGATCGAAGCGGCGCTGCTCAGTCTCGAACGTCCCGCCGGCCATGAACGCCTCGCCGTCGCCCTCGGCCTGATCGCGCCCGACGCCGACGATGAGCCGGCTCCCGCGCCCGAGCCCATGCCCGAACCGGCCGCCGAGAGCAACCCCGAGAGCGCGGACACTGCGCCGCAGCCGCCCGCTCGCCGGCGTTCGACCAAAGCAACCGCCGCCGCGAAGGCCCGCCGCGAGGCGCTCGTCGAAGCATCCGCGCTCATCGACGCCGCGATCGGCCACCTCAACGAAACCTACGCCGCGACGGGCCGCAGCTTCCGCATCGAACACGTCTCGGGCGGGTTCCGCGTCATGACGCTTCCCGCGTACGCCAGCGTCGTCGCCGCCATCCACGCCAACCGCGCCCAGACCAAGCTCACCAAAGCCGCCGTCGAAGCCCTCGCCATCATCGCGTACAAGCAGCCCATCACGCGGGCCCAGCTCGAAGCCATCCGCGGCGTCGCCTGCGGTGAGGTCCTCCGCTCGCTCATGGACCGCCGCTTGGTCACCATCAAGGGCCGGTCGGAAGAGCTCGGCCGTCCGATCCTCTACGCGACCAGCAAGCAGTTCCTCGACCACTTCGGCCTGGCTTCGATCGCGGACCTGCCCACGCTCACCGAACTCAAGCCCGTCTGACCGCGAGGCATCACGGTGCGAATGACTCCCAGATTGCAAGCCGTTCCGCTGATCGCGATCGCTCTGCTCGCGGGGACACACGCCGCGCTCGCGCAGCCTGAACTGCCGAACCCCGCAGCACCCGTGAAAGCCCCGCCGTCGATCCCGGACGCGCTGGAGATCCTTCATAAAGCCTACCGGTCCGGACCCGTCGCCGACCGCATCGTCGTCAAAGCGACCGATGCAACCGGCAAGGACCGACGCGTCCAGGTCGTCGTCTACACCGACGTCGGCGAGACGCCCAAAGCACCTACTCCGACCAAGGAAGCTCTCGGAAGCGATCCGACCGCGACCGTGCCCAAGCCGCGGCCCGCCCAGTTCCGCATCGACCTCGCGCAGCTCCACGTGCACGTGCAGGATGCGACGCTGACCGCGATCAACCTCTTTGACCGCACGACGTACTTCCGCACGCCGTGCGACGCTTCGCCGATGAAGGCGCTGGCGGCGAACTTCCCGCCGGTGCCGGTGCCGCAGGTGGCCTTCGCGTACTCGACTGACACGCTTCTCGGTTCGCCCACGCCGCTGACGACCGGCGCGACGTGGACGAGCATCGAGTCGGGCGTCGAGGTCGGCCGCCCGATGCTGATCCTCAAAGGTTCTTCGCCGGGTGCGACGCTGACGCTCGCGTTCGACCGCCAGACCAACCGCCTCCGCCGGTTCACCGCGGAGTTCGGGGGTGCGGTCGGGAACGGGCTCGCCAAGCTTGAACTGACGAGCTCTCCGGCCGACGCGGGGGTGGCGAAGAACTGGCTGCTGCCCGTCGATGGGCGAACGCTTGTGGACTCGCCCGCTCTTCTCGTCCCGCCGCGCTCGGGGCTGGCCGAGGGCTCCTCCATCAAGCACGCTTCGCTGATGACGCGCGAGCTGGCGCCGATGACGCCCGAGTCGCTCTTTGACCAGGGCTCGGACGCGGCCGCTCCGCAAGCCGTGGCGCTGGTGACCTTCCGGGGCGAGGCTGTTCCCGACGGTGAAGGCTCGGAGGATCTGGCCGCCGCGATTTCGGCCGCTTGCGAAGCCGTCAAGCTCAAGGGCGGCCGGGCGGGCGTCATCGGGCTTCTGGGCAAGGGCACGCTGGATCCCGATCAGATCGAGAAGCTCACGGCGCGGCTGACCGCGCTGGCGACCGATCGCGGCGTGGCCGGCG
>JBIKTT010000494.1:0-2798 GCA_044347925.1 Phycisphaerales bacterium | reverse complement strand
TTCGACGTCCTCGCGGTAGGCTTCGCGGGAGATCTTGTCGGCGCAGGGCGCGGTGCACTGATGGATGGCGTAGAGGAGGCAGGGGCGGAAGCGTTTGTTGCGTTCGTCGCCGGCGATGATGTCGAGTTTGCAGGTTCGGAATTTGAAGACGCGCTGGAGGATCTGGATGGCTTCACGGAGGGCGCCGGCGTTGGTGAAGGGGCCGAAGATCCGCGCGCCCTTCATCTCCTCGGCGATGCCGACGCCGCCGCCGTCGCGGTCGGCGCGTTCCTCGATGCCCTGCGGGTTGCGCGTGATGAAGACGCGGGGAAAGTCCTCGCGGCTGGTGATGACGAGGTAGGGGAAGGTCTTGTCGTCGGTGAGGCGGACGTTGAAGCGCGGGTGGATGTCCTTGATCAGCCGGTTCTCGGTGAGCAGGGCTTCCCACTCACCCTCGCAGACGAGATGGTCGAAGGTGTGGACGAATTCGAGCAGGCTCTGTTTGGCACCGCCGAGATCCGCGGAGGGGACGAAGTACGACGAGACGCGGTCCGGCAGGCTGAGGGCTTTGCCGACGTAAATGACCACGCCCTTGTGGTCTTTCATGAGGTACACGCCAGGCTTTTTCGGCAGTTTCCGCGCACGGGTGAGCAGGCGGGCCATCCGCGCGTCGTGCGTCTCGGTGCCCCAGGTCGGGGGCGCATCGTCGGGCAGGATGCCGTCCTCGTCGGGCAGAATCGGGTCTGGGTCGTCGCGCTGCGGCACGGGGGATCGTACGAAGGGGTGGGCTGGTCGGTGGGCATAACCCCGTGCGGACGTGGGGCGTGTCGCTCGAATCTTGAATTGTGCGCACGGGGCGGTCAAGGAAGGGTGGCGGCGCGTCGATACACACGGCACAGGCCGCATGGTGGCGGCCCCGGTGGTGTACCAAGGAAGGTGAGCACATGAAGATCGCAGAGCAGACCGTGCGCGATGAGGCCGCGCTCCCCGTGTGGGCTCGCAAAGCCGAGGAACGGATCCGCAAGCTGGACCGGCGGCATGACGAGCGTCAGTCGATCGTCGGCGAGGGGATCGCCGCGTTCGTCGATGGCGAGGGCGGCGCGAAGGTGTGCAAAGTCGAGTTCGTTGACGCGTCCGGCATGGGTCTTGGCATCCGCTGCGGGATCGCGATCACGCCGGGGGCGCGGTTCACGCTCCGGCCCGACTCGGGACTCTCGCAGGCGCACGCGGGCGTGGTGAGCCGGTGCTCGCGCGATGGCGAGGGGTACCGCCTTGGCCTCAAGCTCTTCCTTGCGAAAGCGGCGTAAGCGGGTCGACGGGACCGATCTCGCTCAGTTCTGCCGCATCTTCTTCAAAGCGTCAAGACGCTGGGTGTGGATGTCGCGGTCGGGCTCGATCACCTTGAGTGCTTCAAGCTGCCACTGGGCCGCGTCGTAATCCTTGCGAAGGATGGCGACCGTCGCGGCTGTTTCGCGCGTGCGGGCGTCGTAGGGCGCGATGCGAACGGCGCGGAGCGCCTTGGCCCACGCCCTGTCCCATTGCCCCAGGACGCCGTACCGGTTCGCGAGCTCGCTCGCGTACGCGGGCGTGTACTGCTCTCGGGCGTCGAGAAACTCAAGGTGCGAGATGACGCGCTCGGTGGCCGAAGGGTCGTCCTTTCCGCCGCCGGAGAGGAACCACGTCGTCAGAAGCTTGTGCGGGAAGGGGTCGACCGGTCGCGCCGCGGCGTACGCCTCCAGAAGCGGGACGACTTCGGCGGTGGGAGTGCCGCGAGAAGCGTCAAGCAAAGACTGGATCGCGCCCATCAGCAGATCGGGGTGCTCAGGGTGTTTGGCGAGCGCCGCTTTCCACTGCTCGAGCGTCGGCTCTTCCGGCGGGTCCTCGCCAAGAGCTTCGGCCATGGCTTTCTGGGCGGAGGGCTTTCCTTCGGGGGGGAGCATCCCCCACGAGACGAGCTGAGATTTCGCCCAGGGAAGGAACTGGTCCATGAACTCTTCGCGTGAGACCTTGAGGACCTGCTTGAACGCTTCGGGTTCCTTCACACCGGCGGCGTAGGCGTCCATGAGCTCCAGCGGAGCCCGCGGGCCGTACTTCTCGATCATGAACTCGTACATCCAGTGGCCCTGGGCGTACGCCTGCGAGCGATCGGTCGGCTTCTTCGGCCGGACGAACGCGAGATTGATCTCTTCGAAGTCAAAGAGTGCGTCGGTCTTGTACGCCTGGGCGAGCACCTGAATGGCGGACCAGTCGCGGGGCGCATCTTCGAGATAGACAGCCGCGGCTTCGGTGAACCAGTGCGGAATGCGGTTCTTGGTTCTCGAAAGCGTGACGGTGTGGACGTATTCGTGACGGACGACGCGTTCCCAGTCGTAAGGGCCGACGAGGTGGTTGGGCCCGGAACGCGGAGCTTCCATCGCGACGACGGGGCCGGTGGCGGCGGCGATGGTGTGGATGCGGGGCATGCCGGCGATGCGGACGGCGAACCACTCGTGGTCGGGGTAAAGCTCGATCACGGTCTTCTGCGCGACCTGATGGTCGATGCCGCCCTTGTCCTTACCGGCGACGCGGCGGTGGTTGGCTTCGAGGGGCTCGACCATTTCCTTCGCGAGGATGGCGTCGACGCCGGGCTTGTAGCGGATGATGAAGTGGTCGGTCTCGATGGTGCCGTAGGAAGCGAGCTCGCGGACGAGCTTGAGGGAGTTCTCCGCGCGGATGTTGAAGGGGTCCAGGGCGGTGGCTTTTTCAAGGGCTCTCAGCGATTCGGTGTTGCGGCCGAACTGAAGCTCCATCAGGCCGAGCTCGATCCACGGGTCGGCCCA
>JBIKTT010000492.1:0-2814 GCA_044347925.1 Phycisphaerales bacterium | reverse complement strand
ACGGAGGGCCTCCAACCATCACACCCAGCGTACACCCGGAGCCACGACCATGCGCCCCATCACCGCCGCCTTTGCTTTCCTCCCCGCTTCCCTGCTCGCGGCGGACGTTTCGTTGATCGCGACGATCACCATCCCCGCCGGAGCATCGGATCTGTCCGGGCTCACCGACATCCTCGCGTCGGACGTTCCGCACAACCGGCTGGGCGCGTTTGGGTCCGCGATCGACCGTGTCAAGGGCGACGAGTACATCCTCCTGCCCGATCGTGGCCCTCGCGACGGTGGGACGGCGTACCAGTGCCGGTTTCAAGTCGCCACGATCAAGCCGTCCTCGCCGGGCGGTCGCGACTGGTCCTTTACGCTGACCAAGACCGTCATGCTCACCGATGAAAAGGGCAGGCCCTTCATCGGGGCGACCGGCGCGTACAAGCCATCCGGGCCCGAAGACGGGAGCGAGGACCTCCGCCTCGATCCCGAGGGCGTCCGCGTCGGACCGGACGGCACGATCTACATCTCCGACGAGTACGGGCCCCATGTGCTCGCCTTCTCGCCCGAGGGCAAGCTTCTCAAGCGGCTCGCCGTGCCGAACGCGTACCACCCCAAAGCCCGCGGCGGCTTGGAAGAGGATGAACTCCCGCCGCTGAACACGCGCGGCCGTCAGCCCAACCGCGGGTTCGAGGGGCTTGCGATCACGGCACCCGGCGAGTTGCTGGCGTTCTTGCAGGGCCCGTTGATTCAGGACCACGCGCTGGATGACGCCAACGAACGCATCGGGCGGTTCATCCGCGTGCTTCATCTCTCCACCTCGGACAAGAAAGACCTGGTCCCGCTGGAGTGGGTCTATCCGCTGACGAGCCCGCAGTTCGGCACCAATGAGCTTCTCGCGGTGACCGGCGAGGTCTTTCTCGCCATCGAGCGCGATAGCAAGGAAGCTGACAAGACCAAAGCCAAGCGGATCACGAAGGTCGATTTCTCGGGCGCAACCAACGTCGCGGGTGTCGGCGAACTCCCGCCGCTGAAGCTTCCGCCGGAGATCAAGCCCGGCTCGGTGACGACGCTGATCGACCTGCTCGACCCGCGATTCAAACTCAACACCGCCGAGCGGCCGATCCCCGCGAAGATCGAAGGCCTCGCTTTCGGGCCCGATCAACCCGACGGCAAGCGGACACTCCTGGTCACGACCGACAACGACTTCAAAGCTGGCGAAGACTCGCAGATCTGGGTCTTCGCGATCGACGCTTCGGACCTTGCGGCGGACGCGGCCAAACAAGCAGTCAAGCAAGCGGCACGCTGACCGGTGGTTCTGCCGTCACGTTCGCTTCGTGCGATTGCGGAATCCGCACTCCGGGCACGACGCTTCCGCGTCGATCCCCGACCGGTCGTACCCGCACTTTCGGCAGAACCCCGGCCGCGATCGGTACCGGGCCCTCCGCCCCCACACGATGAATCCCGCTCCGGTCAGCATCACGAGCACACTCACCGGCAGCAGGTTCACGATCATGAACCCTTGGGCGCGGTTCGACGCCGGTGACCGGTAGAAGAGGTATCCAAGCGGCCCGCTGTCGGCCGGCTTGTACCACAGGTCGAGGTTCACGCCAGTCCACGCGAAGCTGCCTTCCCACGACCAAGGAGCGGTGGGTCGGTCCGGCTTCCACGTGATGCAGAGCGTGCCCGCCGGGATGACGACGTAGCGACGCGGCGGCTGCTTGGCCGCGAGAAGCCAGAACCCCGACGCGAGGTACACCGCGAAGATCGCGGCGCCCACGCCGACGATCCCCAAGCCCAGCCATCGTCTCACACGTCCGCGTCCCATCTTCTCCTTCAGAGCCCGACGCGCCAGCGAGGGAGAATCGGCCCAAGTCGCCCAAAGAACTCAGGCTTTCAGCGGCACGACAGCCTGCCTCGTCTCGTCGTGAACACTGGTACCGCATTCCGGGCAAGGGGTTTCAGCGACGAGGCAGGCACGGTTTATCCATGATCCTTCAGAGCCCGACGCGCGAGCGAGGGAGAATCGGCCCTGATCTCCCGCTAGACCCAAGTTCCAGGCGGCACCACAGCTCCTGACGTCGGTCGCGTTGGCGAACTTGCGAGCGTCACTCAGCTTCTCCCTCGCTGGCGCGTCGGGCTCTGAAAATCAGGGCGCGTACCGCTTGACCACGACCGTGTCGTTCTGCCCGCCGAACCCGAAGGAGTTCGAGAAGCAAACATCCACGCCGCCCGCACCGTTCAGGTCGCGCGACTTGTTCGGCACGTAGTCAAGGTCGCAGTCGGGGTCCGGCGTCTGAAGGTTCATCGTCGGCGGGACCTTCCCCGTCTGGATCGCCAGGACGCACGTGATGAGCTCGACCGCGCCGGCGGCTTGGATCAGGTGGCCCATCATGCTCTTGATCGAGCTGAAGGGCACCTTGGAAGCCATCGAGCCGAAGACGCCCTTGACCGCGAGCGTCTCGATCTTGTCGTTTTCCTTCGTGCCCGTGCCGTGGGCGGAGATGTAGTGCACCGGCGGGCGGCCGTCGGCTCCGGGCTCGCGCGGGTTGATCCCGGCTTGCCGGAGAGCTTGGCTCATCGCGGCGATTGCGCCCTTGCCCTCGGTCTGAATGTCGGTGATGCGGAACGCGTCCGCCGATGAGCCGTACCCGACGACCTCGGCAAGAATGTTCGCTCCGCGCCGCTTGGCGTGCTCGAGTTCCTCGAGAACAAGAATGCCCGCGCCCTCGCCCATGACGAACCCGTCGCGGGTCTGATCAAAGGGGCGAGCGGCCGTCTTGGGCGTGTCGCGACGCTGGCTCATCGCGGTGAGGCGGATGAACCCGGTCA
>JBIKTT010000491.1:0-2816 GCA_044347925.1 Phycisphaerales bacterium | reverse complement strand
ACGATGTCGTCCCAGACGCGGGCGGCGGCTTTGGTGTATTCGGGCTTGCCGGTGCGCATGCCGAGATCGACGACGCCGGAGAAGAGGTACGCGAGACGGACGGCGTGGCCGACGGCTTTGGTCTGTTCGAGGACTGGGAGGTGGTCCTGGGCGTACTCGCCGTAGAGCGGACGTCCCTCGGCTTTCCCGCGGGTCAGGATGAAGAACTCGAGAAGATCGAGGTACTTGCGGTTGCCCGTCGCGTCGTAAAGCTTGGACAGGCCGATCTCAACCTCCGGGTGCCCACACGGGTGCGGGTTTTTGCCTGGGCCGAAGACGGACGCGACGAGGTCGGCGTTCTTGATCGCGACCTCCATGAGCGTGCGCTTGCCGGTGGCGCTCGCGTACGCGACAGCGGCTTCATACAGGTGGCCGACGCAGTAGAGCTCGTGGCCGGCGCCCATGTCGGACCAGCGTTCCTTGCTGCCGGGGGGCATGTTCTTGGGATCAAGGATCCTGCGCGGCGTGTAGAGGTAGCCGTCCGGCTCCTGAGCGGCCGCGATGATCGCGATGATCTCGTCGCAGCGGGCTTCAAGAGCCGGGTCGGGCTTCTCGGCGAGGATGTACGCCGCGCCCTCGATCGTCTTATACAGGTCTGAGTCGTTGAAGTAGAGGCCGGTCATCCCGCCCTGGCGTTTTCCCGCGGCGACCTCGAAGTTGGCGATGCGCCCGGTCTTCTCGCACTGCTCAAGGACGTGCGGAAGGGTGACCTCGCGGTTGAGGCGCATGCGGGGCGCCCAGAACTCGTCGGTGAGGACGACCTTCGGACCTGCGTTGGCCGCGGCTTTGGACGAAACCGGGGCGGCCTGGCGGGCCCAGGCCGAACTGACCGCCGAAAGCTGGGAGAGCAGGCAGAGGAGGGCGGCGAGCGTGGTGAGAATTCGACCCATGGCTTCTCCAGAATGGGACCTCCGCGGGGGAGGGCGATACATAGTATACTATGCTTTCAATGTACGCGCACCCCTCACAACTCCGGGCGGCGAACAGGCGGAGGGTCTTCCGCCTGCTCCTGACCCACGGTGGGATGTCCCGGGCGGACCTAGCCCGTGCCACCGGCCTCTCGCCGATGACGGCGGGAAAGGTCTGCGACGACCTAGTCCGCGAGGGGCTGATCGAAGAGATCGAGTCAGCCGTCGAGCCGGGCCCGCGTCCGGTGATGGGCCGACCGCCACGGAATCTCTCGCTTTCGTCCAGCCGTGAGCTCACCATGGTCGAACTGGGCGTGCGAACGACCACTGTGATGGTTCAGCCTCTGGACCTCACGAAAGCCGCCCGCCGCACGGAGTTCTCGACGCCCCGAACGGCGGAAACCCTCCTTTCCCGCCTCGACTCGGCCCGCGTCAAGCTTGAGGCTTCCCGGACCGAGTTCGTGCTGGTCAGCGTGCCCGGCGTGCTCGACGCCGGTGCCGACCGGGTGCTCTGCTCCCCCAACCTGCCGCTGATCGAGGAGCACCGATTCCTTCCCCGTCTGGGCGAGGTGTTCCACGCCAAGGTCTGTGCCGTGCAGGAAATCCAGGCTCTCGCGCTCGGTCACCAAGCCGGGAGCGGAGCGGGACGGCCTGTTCCCGAGTCGTTCGTGCTGGTGGACTTCGGCGACGGCGTCGGCGGAGCTTTGGTCGCGGGCGGCCAGTTGTTTCAGGGCACCCTTCCGATGTCGGGCGAACTCGGCCATACGGGCGTGCACGGCAACCACCGGGCGTGTGTGTGCGGTTCGGTCGGCTGCGTCGAGACGCTTGTGTCGCGTCAAGGACTGATCGCATCGTTCCGCGAGCGAAGCAAGCTTCGGGCCGCGACATGGGAGATGGTGCAGGAGCACGTGGCGGCCAAGGGCATCGAGCCGTGGCTTGCCCGCTCGATCGATGCCGCGGCGGTCGTGATCGCCGGCGCGATCAACCTTGTGGGAACACAGGACGTGGTCCTCACGGGGGACCTGCCCGACCTGCATGCGGAGATCGGGCCGCTCTTTGAGCACCGGATCTCGCTCCACTCGCTGATCAGCCGCCTGGGCCGCCTGACGTGCCACGTCGCGCCCCGCCGCCGCGCGGTAGGCTTGGTGGCGGCGGCGGCCGACCGGTTTCTCCTCCCCGAGCCGGAACTGGTCGAACCCGACGCCGAGTCTACTTTGACACCCCGGCCCCACCGCCGCTCATCGAGGAAAGCCCCGCGCTCATGACCACCAGCAGCACCTTCGCGATCGGCGTGGATTACGGCACGAACTCCGTCCGTGCGATCGTCGTCGATACCGGTAGCGGCGAAGAGATCGCGACCTCGACCTTCGCCTACAAGCACGGCACCGAGGGTGTTGTGCTCAGCGACAAGGACCCGAACCTTGCGCGTCAGCATCCGCGCGACTACCTGGACGGGTTCGAGCGTTCGGTCGCCGAAGCGGTTCGCCTCGCCAGCACGAAGCCTGGCTTTCACCCGGACCGAGTGGTCGGCCTCGGCGTGGACACCACCGGATCCACGCCCATCCCCGTCGATCGTGCGGGCACGGCGCTTGCTCTGCACGATGAGTTCGCGGCCAACCCCGACGCGATGGCCTGGCTCTGGAAGGACCACACCGCCCATCAGGAAGCCGCGGACATCACGCGTCTCGCCGCCGCCGCCAACCTCCCCTACCTCGCCAAGTGCGGCGGCACCTATTCCTCCGAGTGGTACTGGGCGAAAGCCGCTCGCTGCGAGAAAGCCGCTCCGCGCGTCGCGGCCGCGACCTACTCCTGGGTTGAGCTTTGCGACTACGTCGTCGGCGCCGTCACCGGAGCGTGCGACCCGCACAC
>JBIKTT010000490.1:0-2818 GCA_044347925.1 Phycisphaerales bacterium | reverse complement strand
GCTGCTCATCGGCATCCTGCTCCCCGCGCTCTCCGAAGCTCGCAAGATCGCCAAGCTCACGATCTGCGGCGCCAACCTCAAGATGTTCGGCACGGGCAGCTTTTCGTACGCCGCCGACTTCAAGGACCGCCTCTGGTCCCTCCAACACTACCGCGGCCGCACGGTCCGCTGGGACGCCCAAGGTCTCAACATGACCATCACCTACGCGAACACGGTCGCGGACGAGACCCGCTCCGCCGCTGACGACGCGATCAACATCATTCGCAAGCGGACAGGCCGCACCGACATGATGCCCATCGGTGGCTGGATCGCGAACGTTCTGTACAACCACCTGAAGCTCCAGGAATACCTCGCCCAGACGCTGCCGACCAAGTCGGTCGCTTGCCCCGAGGACCGATTCCTTCTCGCGTGGCAGACCGACCCGCAGAACTACAACAACCTCGGCGAGCCCAATCCGGCTGGTCCGGGCGCGCTCTCCAACGACGAGAAGCGCTGGCCCTACAGCTCGAGCTACCGCTGTGCACCGTCGTGGTGGTCGGCGGACTTGGGCAACGCCCGCGAGTCGTCCTACCACATGCTCGACGCCCGCTTCTACACGACCTTCGGCGGCGGTGCCAACAACCCCACCGGCAACATCGGTCGCCGCGTCCTCACCGACGTGGTCTTCCCCGGCCAGAAGGTCATCATGTATGACTTCGCCAGCCGCCACTACACCAAGAAGCAGTTCTACTGGAACTTCGACGATGCCCGTCAGCCGTTCCTGTTCTTCGACAATCACGTCTCGGTGAAGGTCACCGGCGACGCCAACCGCGGCTGGGACTACACCGCTCCCGGGAACATGAATCAGGCGTGGGACTATGTGTACGCCAACAACGCAGCAGGCATTGACTGGTTCCCGGCGCTGCGCGACGGCAGCCGAGGCACTGCAAACTTCTCCGCGGCCTACTTCGCGACGACGCGCGGCGGCCTGAAGGGCGTCGACTTCGGCGGCGCCGAGCCGATCTGGCGCTAAGCAAAAACTCCGTTCATCCACTCAAGAGCCCGGCACCTCGCCGGGCTCTTTCATTTTTGAACCAGCAAACTAACCGCGCCGGTCCGCCGCTCCGGACTCAAGCGAGCGGTCCGGCACCACGACCTCAAGCCCCGCGATCTCCGGGACGCTTCCGCCCGCGATGCCCTGCAGGTCGCCGTGCATGCCCATCGTGCTCGCGAGCACGTTGGCGATCTGCATGTCACGCTTGGCCCATTGACGCATCACAAACTTCTTCTCGGTTTCGAGGTCCTCGCGCATCGTCGTGAACGCTTCCACGATCGCTTCCACGCGCTGTTTGAACCCCGGGCCCGTCAGGTATCGATAGACAAGCTCCATCTTGGTCTGCACACCCTCGGCGCTCGCCCGGGCCCCGGCGACGTCGATCAACGCCTGCCTGAGCACGCACGCCAGCGGCACCGCCACACCCACCGCGCACACCCACACGCCTTCCACCTGCCCGAACTGCTCAACACCCTTGGGCAACGCCGAGGTCACAAGCACCGCGATGTCCGCTTTCGCCGTCCGCTGGTCGCTTCGGAGCTTGGCGAGCCAGCCGTCGCTCCACGTCTTGGTCCGCTTGGATTCCCAGAGGATCGTCCCGACCGTCGCGACGCCCGTCCCCACCACGCGCTGCACCGCATCGCCGCCGAAAGCCCCCTTGGCCACCGGCTCGACCGTGTCGCGCGGGAACGCCGCGCGGAGCGAAGCCTCAAGATCAAGCTCAAGCACTTCGCCCTGGAGCTGCTGCGAACCCTGCTCGGCTTTCCGCTTGAGGTCCTCCGTCAGCCGCTTGAGGTCGTCGATGATCTTGTCCTTGCCGGCGAGGGTGAAGCGTGCCTCTTCGGCGGCGTCGCGGCGGGCCCGCTCCAGCAGCGCGGCTTTGGCTTCCTCGATCTCCCGCTGCTTGTCGAGCTCGAACGACCGCTTCGTGTCCTCGAAAGCCTGCCTTTCCTGTCTCCAGGCGAGCTCGGCTTTCTGAGCTTCGTTCAGCTTCATCCGGATGCGTTCGGCGTCCTCCTTGGCGGCGCGGATGGCGAGTTCGGATTCGGCGGCGGCCTGGGCGACGGCATCGCGTCGGGCCTGCTCCTGCACCTTGAGCCTCTCGGCGGCAAGGAGGCTTCGGACGCGTTCCTCGGCTTCGGTCATGGCGCGCTTGGCGGCGGCGGCTTCCTCGCGGGCTTTGGCTTCGCGGAGGTCCAGGTCCTGTCGGCGGCGTTCATCCTCAGCGCGCCGCGTCGCGGCTTCGGCTTCGAGGTCGCGGCGAATCTTGGCTTCGATCGCGGAGGACATCACCTGCGTGAGCTCGATGCGACCCTTGCAGTGCGGACAGACGATCGGTTCCTGCGCCATGATCAGACCCCTCCCATCGCAAGCTTGAGATCCCGCCACGCGGGGAACTTCTCCCGCCACGCTCGCACCGCGCCCGGATCGATCTCGACGGTGAGGATCTCCTCGCCCGTCCCTCCCTCGGCGATCACATCCCCCGTCGGGCCCACCGCGAGCGACTCGCCCGCGTAGTCCAGGTGCGGATCCCTGCCCGAGCGGTTGATGCTGAGCATGAACGCCTGGTTCTCAATCGCCCGCGCCATCGAGAGAACGCGGCGGTGCACCTTTCGCGGCGCGGGCCAGTTGGCTCCGAGCACGAACATCTCCGCGCCCTTCTGAAGGCCGATTCGGAAAAGCTCGGGGAACCGCAGGTCGTAGCAGATCGCCGGGCAGACCAGGATCGAGTCGCGCCCGCTCCGCCACTCGTACGTCACGACGCTCGAACCCCCCGAGAAAAAC
>JBIKTT010000489.1:0-2824 GCA_044347925.1 Phycisphaerales bacterium | reverse complement strand
GCCACGTCTCCACCAGCGACTTGACCATCGCGCGGAACGCGCGGCCCTCCGCGCGGAGCCGCGCATCATCCGCCGCGTCGGTGCTCGTCCAGAAGTTCGCAAGCTGGCCCGCGTCCCCCGCTCCCTCCGCGAGCGCGTGCACGAAGCCCGTCCGCGTGTCAAGCAGCGCCGCCGAAGCCGTCGTCTTCACGGTCTCAACCTTCGTCGGGAAGAGGCCCAGCGACACCAGCGACACCGCGCCCGCGTACTGCTCGCTGTCGAACACCGTGTCGAACGTGTACACCAGCAGCAGATCCGCCCGAAGCCCCGCCGCCGCCGCTCGCAGCTCGCGGTCGCTCGTCAGACCCGACGGCACCACAAGCCGGTTCAGCCCGGCCACGCTCCGCACGCCCGCAAGCCCCGAGATCGCCGCGAAGTCCGCGTCGGTCTCAACCTCCCGCGTCGTGACCACGGAGTACTTCCCCGATCCGTATCCCTCGCGTCCGGCGTAATTGCGATACCCCGGAGCCTGCACGCGGGCCACCGCGATCGAAGCGGGAAAGGTCGCGAGCGGCTCTCTCGCGAACGCTTCCCGGATCTCGCCGTCGGTCGTCTGCGCCTGGGCCGCGGTGAACAGGGTCATGTCCGCACCACGCCCCGGCGTCGCGTACGAGGCGCACCCTCCAAGCCCGATCGATGCGCCGACAAACGCGAAAGCCGCCGTGATCGCCCGAGAGAGACGCCGAATGGAAACGCCGGTGTTCATGCTGAGCTCCTTTGCCGCACGCAGCGCGGGAGCCTCGCACATGGTTCACGAGAATCTCATCGCGGCAGCGCATTCGTCGCCTGCTCAACGCGCGGAACGGGCCGAACCGCCGGTGGCACGGACGAGAGAGCATCAACCGAGATGAACGAGGTCATCGCGGAGACCAGGTTGTGCCGGAGCGCAAGCTCGACGATCTCGCGGCGGACACCATCGGCATCGGCCGACCCGGCGGCGAGTTGCTCGGAGAGCATCAGCACCTTGGCGCGGGCCCAAAGCGTGGGGATCGCGCCCGGAGCCGGTGTCGCCGTATTCCACGTCGCCGTCAGTGTCTCGCGCCGGACTCCCGAAGCCCCGCGAACGGTGCCCGTCACGCGGATCTCGCGTCCCGCGGTCGGCGGCGAAAGAAGCTTGCCCACGATGTGCACCGGACGGCCGGCGCTGAGGTTCGGCAAGCGGCGCGGGAAGACATCGACGACCTCCGCGCCGCCCCAGTCGATCTCCAGATCGGTCATCACCGGCGATCCCTCGCGGTCCAGAAGCCGGCTCATGATCGCATCGTTCCCCGCGGATGCGGCCGGATCGGAGGAGAGGTGGATCACCCCGCCGCGGCCGATGCGTGACAAGCTCTCAAACGCGAACCCGGCGGGCTCATCGATCGAAACGGCGAAGATCCGAGCGGACTGGAGGTTGGCGCGTGCTTCGCGAAGAGCTTGCACGCCGCCGGAGATCTCTCCCCGGCCGAGCACGCAGACCAGCCGCGACGTCGTCGCGACGGGCAGCAGAGCGTCGCGGATGGAAGCATCGAGCGCTCGGTCCGTGCCGGCCGCCGGGCCGATGCGGGCGATCGCCGCCGCGATCGCGTCGGCCGTCGCGGGTTCGAACACCCCCGAAGCACCGCCCGGCGAAGCGACCAGGAATCGGTCCGTCGGCGTGAGCTTGCCGAGCAGCGCCGCCGCGGCCGCCCGGTACGCTTGGATCTGCGCCGGGGTGGTTTCCGCGGTGATGTCCGCGACGACCGCGACCTCAAGCGGAGCCCGCTCGCGCGTGCTGACGGGCGGGGTGATGAGCATGGAGAAGTACGTGCCGCTCGAACCCCGCTGTGTGATGACGCCCACCCGCGGGGTCGGCGCCGCGACCGCGTACCGAAGCACAAAGTCGCGCGTCGATGCGCTCACCGGGGCACCCATCGTGATCGTGCGGCCGCTCTCCGGCCATTGGTCGACCGAGATCGCATGCGTCGGGCTGAGAACGCCCAGGATCTCAAGCCCGGCTTCCAGACGCACCGAAACGGAGACCGGCACCGATCCCGCGACCTGCGCCAGGCCCGTCATGGGAAGCGTGAACTCGTACGCACCGGCGATCTCCGTCCCCGAGCCGCTCGGGATCCCCGCGTAGTCGAGCGTCGCGAAGTAGGTGACGCTGGTGGCGATCCACGCTCCGCTTTCGATGTTCCCGATGCGCTGCACGAGGATGTTCGCGGTGTCCTCGTCGAGCATGGACGCGATCTTCCCCTGCCGCTGAGCGTCCAGAAAGATCCGTTCGGCTTCCGCCCGTTCGCGGATGACTCCGCGGATACGACGTTCGCGTCCCGGCGCGCCGACGGTCATGACAAAGTCCGTCACCGCCGCGTCGCGGGGCATCGGGAGCACATACACGCCGTCCACGGTCTCGGACAGTTCGTTCTGGAATCGCTGGCTGACGGTCACGCTGGAGATCGGGCCCGTGATCGTCGCTTCGGCTTTGTACTCGCGAAGGGTGGCGGTGCGACCTCCGAGCCCACGTCCAAGCCAGAGGGTGCCCGCGCCCGCATCCGGCGGACGTCGTGCATCACGGAGCGCGGTCCGCGGAGACGGTCGCGAGATCACCCAGAGCTCTTCGTCGAACCGCGGCAGCGGGCGTTCAAGCTCTCCCCGATCGATGCCGGATTCGGCGGCCAGGTCGCGGACGGCTTTGTCCTCCGCGCCGACCTTGAGCGGAACTTCGAGACGATCGCGGCGTGCTTCGGGAGTGCCTGTCGCGGCCGGGCGGCCGACGCCGGGCCCGCCGGGTTGAGCGACCTTTTTGAGTCGATCGTTCTCG
>JBIKTT010000488.1:0-2827 GCA_044347925.1 Phycisphaerales bacterium | reverse complement strand
CGAAGGTCGCGAGGATGAGCTCGGCCGGCCCGGACACGACACCGATGATCTGGACCTGGTTGGTGTTGGTTCCGTCGTAGCGGATGATGCTGCCGAGCGAGTTGGTCTGGTTCTCGTAGAGGCCGATCTCCGCCACGCCGTTGGCGGCTCCGGGATCAATCACCATCCGACCGAGCGTCCCGTTGCCTCGCACGTGGAACTTCGCCGCAGGTGCCGAAACTCCCACGCCGAGCTGGCCCGCGAACGACGAGTTGCCGGCGTCGGTGAACGCGTTGGGCTGGTTCCGCAGCGCGACGTTGGTCGAGAGGCGAGCGTCCGCGAACGTGCCGGACGTGACCTGCGACGCGGGCAGTCCGGGCATTCGCGCAAGCGGCACGACCCCGAAGCTCAGACGGGATGCATCGAGGAACCCGAGTTCGCGACCATCACCGACGAAGTAGTTGCCGGCGCTCGCGAACATGACCGGGTCGCTGTAGGTCCCGACGAGCCGCCCGTCGGGGATCGCTCCCGCCACCAGGTCGCTCGCGTTCAGGCCACCGCCAAAACTCGTGTAGTCGTTCAGTCGGCGGGCGGCTTGCGGCACAAAGACCTCGAGCTGCACCGCGGCGGCGCTTGCCACGCACATCCGATCCTCCAAAGCACCCACGCCCACCGCGGTCGGAGACGTCGCGGGGGAAGCCACGAATTGCGGCACGCCCGTGCCGAGCTCGTAGATCGCGACATTGCTCGAATCAACCCGGTTGGTCGTCACGAACGCGTGGGTCGAATTCACGGCGATGAACCGCGGATTGGCCGGAAGCGGCGCGATTCCGATCCGCTCAGGGAAGACGGGGCTCGTCAGCGAGAACACCTCGAGCGCGGGCCGCGCTGCGCTGACGACATAGGCTCGCCCAGCACCGACCGCGAGCGACCGAGGTTGGATCTCGGTGAGCACGGGGCCACCGATGACCGGCGAGGATGGAACCGAGACGAGGATCGGAACCAGCGTTTCGGTCTCGGTCAGCACGTACACGACGTCGCCGAGAACCGCGAGGTCGATCACGGGGCCGATCCCGGGCGCCGAGAGCGTCGCGGGCGCCGCCGGATTGGCGACGTTGATGATCTGGCACGTCTGGGCCGTGTTGTTCCCGACAAAGGCCGTCGTGCCGGAGATCGCCACCACGCGCGGACCCGCTCCGGTGGTCGTGAACCCCACAAACGCCGGGGTTGCCGGGTTGGAGATGTTGTGAACCTCAAACCGGTTCGCCGAGGTGATCACATAGGCCAGGTTTCCGGCGATCGCCACGTCGACGGGCTCGCCCGTTGGAACGATCGACCCGACCACGGTCGGTGCCGACGGCGTGCTCACGTTGACCAGGATCACGCGATCGCCCAAGGAGTCGATGACCGCCGCGAGATTGCCCGCGACCCGCACGCGGCCCGGCTGAGCCGTGAAAAGGGCCCGACCGGCGAACGCCGCCTGTTCCCAGGACGGGGCGACCGTGCCGAGAAGCGGCTCGACATCGGCTCCCAGCTTGCTCCGCGTCACCGAACCCGGCGCGATCGCCGGGCTCGGGAAGAACCCCGTCAGATCGCCGCCCGCCGCCCAGTTGGTGGGCATGCGGGCGGCGCTCAGCGTTCCCGTCGTCACGTTCGTCGCGTTGAGCGCCGTCAGGCCCGCGCCGTTCCCCGTGAACTGGTTCCCCGCGTTCGTCAGCGACATCGCGTTGGGAAGCGTGCCGGAGAGACGCCCGCCGGGGATGGTCCCGCTCGTCAGGTTGTTCGCGTTCGTGTAGAACGATGCCGCTTGCCCGTTGAGCTGCGAGGCGTTGGTGGAAACCGCCGACGTCAGCGAGAACGCGGCGTTCGGGGCCGCGGTGAGTTCCTGCCGCGGGCCGAGGGTCTGATAGCCCGTCGTGTCGGCGCAGTTTCCGCCGGTGTCGCCCCGCACGTCGACCTCGAGGTACCGCTTCTGACCCGCGAAGACCGCTCCGAAGTCCATCAAGACGGTAAACCGCCCCGCGGCGACCGTGATGTTGTCCGAGCAGAGCGTCGGGCCAACCTGAACGCCGCCGGCGGGCGCATCAAACAGGCGGAACCGAAGGTCCACCACGCCGTTCACCGGCGTACCCGACGCCGCCAGTTCGCCCTGGTACGTCAGCGCCGTGCTCAGCGGCTGGGCTCGGGCCGTCGTCGAGGTCGCCCCCGCCAGCATCAGACCGGCGATCATCGCCGCCGTCCAAGAGTTCACGACCAGGCGAGCCACCTTGCGGCGTGCACCGAACATCCCATCCACAAGTTTCAGGACCATCTCCAACTCCTCCAGATCAACAAGCAAAGAGCACAAAGAACCAAATCCACAACCACGGGCGACGCCAGAACCAGGAATCCCTCGGACGGGTGCCCGCGGATTGAGACAAGCAGCGACCGGTTCCGCTGCATCGGCGATCAGGATACCGGCAGCCGCCTGTGAGACCAAATCGCGGGCGTTCGAGCCGTCGCGAACGCCTCATGGGCGGCCAAACAGCCCGGTAACCCGCTCCGAAACTTTGACATCCTAGGCCTGATGTCCTAGCCTTGAGACCAGATTGCGGGGTAGAGCAGCCTGGTAGCTCGTCGGGCTCATAACCCGGAGGTCAGTGGTTCAAATCCACTCCCCGCTATTTGATAACCCCCGGGTCACAAGACTCGGGGGTTGTCGTTTTTGCCAAGCACGCGCAGTGACTGCACCTCACGAAACGACCACGGCCCGAGCGTGTGCCCGGGCCGCGGAGGATTGAACTCAAGTTGTGAGGTCAGAGCCGAGCGAACTCAGCGGCGACGACGCGCGGCGAGCAGGCCGCCGAGG
>JBIKTT010000487.1:0-2832 GCA_044347925.1 Phycisphaerales bacterium | reverse complement strand
TGTCGTGGATCGACGACCACATGGGCCGGGGCACGATCGGTCGCTCCGAGATCAACCGGCACATCATGCAGGTGTACCGCTGGCCGCTCCGCGTGTACTTCATGGGCACGCGCGACCGCTGGCTTGGCGAGCCCGAGGACATCGTCGACGGGTTCTTCGCCGACCGCCTGTCGCGGCCGCAGTTCATCAAGGACTGGCGTGCGAGCGGCCTCAAGCTCCGCCACTGGCTGATTAACGCGTTCTGCTTCTATCTGCGGGAACTCAAGCGTGCTCGCCAGCGCCACGCCCACGAAGACCTGACCCAGACCGCCGAACCCGAAATCACGCCGTCGGACCTGCGTGAGCTCGACCGCGCTTACGTCGCGTCGATCGTCCGCGAAGCCCTCGCCGAAGCCGAGCGCGTCTGTAACGAACAAGGCATGAGCCAGCACTGGAAGGTCTTTTCCATGCACTTTGCCATGGGCCGGCCGTACGACCAGTTCGTCGAAGACATGGGAATCGACCCCGCCCGAGCGGTCGTCATGGCCCGCACGGCCAAGAAAAAATTCCAAGCCGCGCTCCGCGAACTCCTGAGCAACGACAGCGATGCGACCGACATTGATGCGGAGATTCGTCAACTCCTGGAGGGCTCCTGATGCCATCCGAAGGCTCCTTTGACCCGATGATCTCGCTTCCCGGCACGGCGGCACGCTCGTCCGAGCTCGGCTCTCGCGTCGGGCTTGATCCCCAGCTGGTCCAGGAAATGCTCAAGATGGGCGTTGCCGATGCCCGCCGGCCCATCGATCGGCTGATCGAGCGTCTGAGCGTGCCGGGCGGAGCGGACTGGCTGGTGCTCGGCCTTCGACTGCCGCAGTGCGGGTTCGGCGAGGATCCCGAAGGCGGGCTGGTCCGCGGACGTCTTTCGCTCGCGGCTCTGGACGCGGCGAAGGAGCGATGTAAGCAGGCCGCGTTCACCGACCCCGATGCGAACGTGCGTCTGGCGGCGACGGGCGGTTACTACCTCACCATCGCGGCGGCGGCCGTGCACCACAACCGCCTGATCACCTCCCTGCCCCACGAAGAGCTCAGCAACGCCTTCCTGGATCTCGGCGCCGCGATGCAGGAACCTTGGGCTCTGCTCCTCGGCAGAGCCGCTCTGCTTCTCGGCGTCGCCTGAGGCGAAAGCAGAAGCGCGGTCCGCGAGACCGAACCACCGAATCAGAAAAAAGCGACGACGAGCCGTGCATGCACGGGCTCGTCGTCATCGATCGGGAAAAAACGGCTGAGGGGTCCGGGCTGTCCGTCCCGAACCCCTTATTCAGCCGTGCGTCTCAGCTCCCTCCGAACCGAGATCACGAAGATCGAGATCACCAGATTCGGAGTCCAAATCCTGCCGCCGGCGATCAAAACCCCAGCCAATCCCCGGTCACCACCGGCGGGCTCAGCTGAAGAAAGGCACATGGCCGACCGCCGTGCGCGCTGCTTTTCAGATTTTTCGCCAGATTGACCCTAAAGGCCGTTCACCAGAACCTCGGCCGCCGCACTCACCGCCGTCCGGGCTTGCGGACCCCGCCCGTTCCCGGGGATCACGATGTGCGGCATGATCGGAGAGCCCTCCAGCCGGACCCCACGGCTGGTGACGTAGTCCGCCGTCGGGTACTGAAGCTCAAACCCGTGGGGAAGGCGGGCGTGCACCGAAAGCAGCACCTTGCCCGCCGACCGCTGGCCGAGGATCACCGCGTTGCGATGGTCGCGCAAAGCCGAAGCCACGATCTCCGACGCGCTGGCGCTTCCCCTCGACAGAAGGACAGCCACCGGGATCGTGAGGGGCTCCTTCGCGTTGCGGCGGACCCGGTACTTGCGGTCGGTCCACGCGGCGATCTCGGAAGCGGACTTGGCCGCGGCGCCGTTCTCGCGCTCGAACGCTCCCGCCATGTCGCGGTTGACGTACACGCCGATCGCCGTGTCCTTGGGGATAAAGAGCCCGAGCAGATGCGACATCGCGGTCACGGCACCCCCGCCGTTGCCGCGAAGGTCGATGATGATGCCCTTGGCTCGCGGCTGAATCTCGTCGACGAACGCTTCGATCTTCGTGCGGTCGTACTGGTCGTCGTCAAAGCTCCGGAGCTTGAGCACGGCGATATCGCCCGGTTCCCAGGCGAGGGTCTGGTTCTCACGGCCCGGCACGCGCGGCGCGGCGCCCGGCTGGCGGAGCTGGACGCTCGAAGACTCGCGCGGTGCTTCGGGCCGCTCGGTCGGCGCTTTGAGACGAACGTGGCTGATGCCGTAGGTTTCGAGGACGCGGTTGACCTCCAAAGCGAGGCGTGCGGGGTCCGCTGCATCGTCGAACTTGTCTTCTGCTTGCACGATCTTCTCGTCCCAGGCGCGGAAGTCGACGCCGGTCGCGAAGGCTCTGCGGGTAAGGGTCCGTCCGACGGCTTCGATGACCTCTTTGCGCTGGGAAGCCCACTGGGCGGCTTCGGCTTCCTCGGCACCGGCTTCGGCGGCTTTGGCCTGAGTGTCGGGCGGCATGACCTCCGGCTGGATCGGAGCGGCCCAGAACGAAAGAGCCAGGGTCAGCACAAGGAGGATGGGCATGCATGGAGCATACCGGGTCCGGCCGAAATCGGACCGCTGGATCGATCCGGGAGCGATACCTATCATAACCCGCACGATCCGAGAGCGGGTTGGGAGCGGGTTCATTTTCGGATTCTGGAAGGATCGGCGGGGTGGAGAGGGAGGGTGTCGGGTGTTGGTGCGGGATTGACCCATGGGGGGTACCCGCTACCATCTTCGCTCGCCCGGGCTCGGTCCCGGGAGGTTTCGTTGGGACAAGAGCTGGGAGTTGGCCCG
>JBIKTT010000486.1:0-2855 GCA_044347925.1 Phycisphaerales bacterium | reverse complement strand
CCCGAGGGCGAACCGGTGCAGTCGATCACGATGTCCTGATCGTGCCGCCGGCCCACCTCGCTTTCGTGCCGGTGCTTGACACCCCAGCGCTCGGCCAGGGAGAAGCGGGCTTCGTGCCGGCCGAGCAGCCGGACCGACGCGTTCCGCCCGGCCATGATCTGCGCGGTCAGAAGGCCCACCGGCCCATCCCCAAGCACCGTGACAAACGTCTTGCCGTCAAGGCGCACCGCGTGGCCGAGTTGGAGCACCGCTCCGACCAGCCCCGCGAACGCCGCGCGGTCATCATCCACCTTCGCCGGAACCTCGATGAGGTCGCGAGCGGGCACCACCACACCCGCCGCCAAGCACCCCGCGCGGACGCCAAAGCCAAGCACCGTGCGCTCTTCGCAGTGGGCCGAGAGGCCCGCGCGGCACCGATCGCACCGTGCACACGCCGCCACCGGATTCCACGTCACCCGCTTGCCGACCCAGCGGGCCGCGAGCTCCGCGGATCCCTCGACGGACTCGACCACCCCCGCTCCCAAGTGTCCGGGCGCGATCGCGCGAGCGGTCGCGAGCGGCGCTGCGTCGACCGAGGTCGCCAGCGCGCGCACGACCCGCACCTTCGCGAGCGGGGTCGCCGTGCGATCGGGGGCGTTGATGGTGCCGGGCTGGACGTGCAGACTCACCGGGGTGCTATCGACCGGATGAGCGCGGCAAGTGCGCGGCGCGAGCCGTTACCGGACGCGCGGGATGCGCAACTTACCGACTGACCGGGCCCAGGGGCATCCCGGCGGGCGTGGTCGAGGGTTCGTTCGGCGGCTTGGGCACGAAGGGCAGGTACTCGACGAGCGTCTTCTCTCTGGAGTAAGCGGGGTACTCGAAGACGATCGCGCCCGCGAAGGGATTCGGCGTCTCCTTGATCCACGCGGCCCACGTGAGGCGTTCGTA
Organism: Phycisphaerales bacterium; assembly: GCA_044347925.1. Lineage (GTDB taxonomy): Bacteria > Planctomycetota > Phycisphaerae > Phycisphaerales > UBA1924 > UBA2396. Next base: position 1,925 of record JBIKTT010000486.1, on the reverse strand, counting down.
CCCGAAATCTTGGCCTGTGAGCGTGCGGAGGGCGACCAGCGCGTTGCGGTTCACGGCCAGGCGCGGGTCGTAGAGGGCGGAGACCAAACCCTGAAGCACCTTCTGCTCGCGGTATTGAGCGAGGGCGAGCGCGGCTTGGGCCCGCACTTCCGCGTCCTCTTCCCACTGTCCTTTGGCGACATCCGGCAGTCGGATGGCGGCGAGGAGCGGCTCGATGGTTTCGGGATTGTGCACGCGTTGGAGCGAGCGTGCGGCTTCCTGACGGACGCCGGGGTCCTTGTCGGTCGTGAGGGCTTTGGTCATGATCGCCGTGTGCTCGGCGGTACCGTGACGGCCGAGGGCCTTGAGAGCGGCGGCGCGGACGCTCGGGTCCGGGTCCTCGGCGTTCTCGGCGTAGAGGGAGACGTACGCGGGGTCGCCTCCGGCCGAGGTCGTCGAAAGGGCGAGCATGCCGCGAGCTCGGCGGTCGGGGTCGAAGGGATCCTGAGCGTCGTTGACGATGTTCGTCAGCGGGCGGCTGTTGAACATGAGCTCAAGCAGGCCCTCGCCCTCGGCGTTGGGATCAATGTCGAGCGAGCCGCACCCCGCGAGTGAGAGCGCGGCGGCCGCAAGGGCCGGAAGCATCAGAGGACGCATCAGAAGCCACCTCCAGGCCGGCGCGTCGAGACCGGCGGATTCAGGATCTCCTGCATGAGGACCGCTTTGCGGAGATCCTCGGTGGTGAGCTTGCCGATGGCCGCGATGCCGGGGGTCCGGGCTTTGATCTGCGCGACGGGCGGGAGCACCGCGGGGAGAGCGAACGCGGCGGCCATGACGGCTTCGGAAGCGGTCGCCTGTTCCTTGCGGGTTGCGTCGCGCTGGGCTTGCCGCTGCGAGTCGCGGCGGGTCTGGGCGATGGTTTGTTCTCGCTGCTGCTCGGTCTGCGACTGAGCGGCGAGGCGAGCGGCTTCGCGTCGGCGGGCGGCTTCGGCGCGCTGGCGTTCCTGCTTGCGTGCCGCTTCGCGGCGCTTGGCTTCGGCGGCGCTGGATTCTTGCGACGCGGGGAGCGGGGGCGGGACGGGTGAGGCTGACTGGACAGAGAAGCCGGCGGCGGCGGCGGCCGCTTGGCGGGCACGGAGTTCATCGAGTTGGCGCTTGCGGCGTTCGGAGAGCTCCTGAAGGCGGCGCTGTGCCGTCGTCGCGGATTCGTCGGAGACGGGAGCTTCGTCGGAGGCGGCGCGGCCCGTGCGGAGAGCTTCCATCTGGGCACGCTCGCGGCGATCGCGGGCACGCTTGGCTTCGGATTGTTCTTTGAGGGTCTTGCTGAGCCAACTGAAGAAGCCGCCCAGGAGGAAGAGGGCGAGGATGATCAGGTGGAGGTAGTTTCCGATGTTCTGCACGCCGAAAGTCTATCGCGGGCGGAGGTTCGGCGTCCGGGAGGGGCGGGGGTCGCCCGGCGGGGGTGGGCGGACCTAGACTCGGCCCGGTCAAGCCCTGTCCGCGCCCGGATTTTTCTCTCCGCGGAGGGTTTTTGCATGTTCGATCGGCTGACAGACGCTTTCCAGGGCCTTTATCGCAAGCTCTCGGGCCAGGCGAACATTTCCGAGTCCAACGTTCGCGACGCGATGGGCGACGTGCGGAAAGCCCTGCTTGACGCGGACGTGCATCTTGACGTCGTCAACGCTTTCACCGATCAGGTGCTGAAATCGTCACTCGGGCGCGAAGTCACCAAGAGCCTCAAGCCCGGCGAAGAGATCATCGGGATCGTTCACGAGGAGCTCGTGAAGTTCCTCGGCGGCGCGCCGGCCGGCCCCGCGACGGACGCGCAACCGGGGAGCGGACTGGGCCTGCCGCCCGGGATGCCCCTGGCACCGACGCTGAAGGCTCCCACCGATCCGATCCCGCGGATGACGCCCGGCCCGACCATCGTCATGATGTGCGGCCTG
>JBIKTT010000485.1:0-2857 GCA_044347925.1 Phycisphaerales bacterium | reverse complement strand
GGACCCGTCAAGGTCCCCGCCGCAAGCTCGTGTTGTCTGTCAAGCTGGATTAGCAGCCGATCTCGAACGCGGCGACGAAGTCGTCGTAGTCGAAGAAGTCCAGGAAGCCGTCGTTGTTGAAGTCGGTGAGCTGGTTGCCGGTCTCGAAGCCGAAGACGAAGTCGTCGTAGTCGAAGAAGTCGATGAACCCGTCGAGGTTGAAGTCCACCGGGCAGGTGCCGAGGATGTTGTAGAGCTCGGCCAGATCGTCCGCGTTGACCTTCAGGTCGCCGGTGAGGTCGGCGGAGAGGTCAAAGCCGGAAGCTTCGTCGAGGCTCGCCCAGTCGGCGTCGCTGTCGCCGACGGAGTTGTTGCCGACGAACTGGGCCCGGATGTAGAGCAGGTCGTTGATGTCGATCGTGCCGTCCGCACCGACCGGCGAGAAGCCGGGGGTGACCAGGCCGGAAGCCTTCGCGATGTCAGCGCGGGAGTCGCCGGCGTTGTACGCCGTGCCCGTGACCTTCGTCGTGCCGAAGAAGTTGCCGCCGAACGCGTTGTCGACGGCGGTGAACCCGGCCTTGCGGTCGAGCTTGCCGGAGACCAGGTGCAGGCCGTCGGCGAAGTAACGGACGTCCTTGCTGTCGAACGAGCCGTCGGCGTTGAAGTCACCGACGATCTCGATCACGAAGCGGAGGCCGGCGCCCGCGCCGTAGATGCCATTGGGAGCGGTCCAGGACGGGCCGCCGTTGCGGTGCTTCCAGGCCGCGATCATGCCGGTCACGTCCGCGGGGGTGCGCTGACCGTCGCCGTTGAAGTCACCGGCGACCGTGTTGCGGACGTTGAGGACGGAGTCCTCGGAGACGGAAGAGCCGCCCATGTCGATGTAGTTCGCGCCCTGCGTGCCATCGGAGTAGGTGCCCGAGCTGATGTTCAGGCGGCGGGGCGTGCGGCCGGCGGTGCCGCTGTTGAAGCTCGTGAACTCGGCGTTCGCGAGCTGGTTGTTGGCGAGGGTGTAGGAGTTGAGGTCTGCGTTGAACGCGACGTTCACGTCCATCTGCGTGGGCGTGTTCTGGTTGTGGACGCGGCTGAGAGCCGGGGTCAGGATGAACTGGGTCGCGAGGTACTGGCCGGGCATGAAGTCGTTGTCGGGGTTGCCGACGCCGGCGACGAACGCTTCGGTCGAGCGGGTGATGTTGTTGACGTAGGCCGCGGCGTGCGGGTTGCGCATCCGGGGGTTGAGGTTGCCGGCCTGGCCGCCGAGCTCGTTCTGGTTGCGCGGGTCGCCGAGGGTGATGAGCACCGCGGGGCCGCCGACGGCGTAGTCGCCGCTGAGGACGTTCGCGATGGTCGGGCGGACGAACGTCGTGCCCGAGTAGGACCCGACGTCGTGCTTGATCGCCAGCAGTTCGCAGGCGTCGCGGAGGAGCCAAGAGCCGGGGTAGGACCCGGTCACGCCCGTCTCGCCGCCGGCGTAGCCGATCGCGAGGCGGGAGTTCTGAACCGTGCGGAGGACGTTGCTGCCGCCGTTCTTGTTGCCGGGGACCCAGCGACCGCCGACTTCGTCCTCGGAAGCGCTGTTGGAGGGAGCGTTGGTCAGGCCGCCGACGTTGTCGCCGCCGCCCCAAGAGGGGTCGAACGCGAGGGTGTTGCAGAAGGCGTTGCGGGTGCCCGAGCCGACGTCACGCGTCACCGCCATCAGGTTCTCGCCCGAGGAAAGGCGGCCCGTGACGAAGAGGTGGCGAAGTTCGGACATCTCGATCTCGGACCGGCCCACGCCGTAGTTCACCACCGCGACGATCGGGGCGAAGGTGAGGGGCGTGTCGAAGAGGGTGTCGCCGTTAGCGGCGCCGGGGTTGGCGGGGTTGAACAGGTTGCGGCCGTTCAGGCCCGGGAGGTTGCTGGCAAGGCCGCCCTGCGACCCGTCGAGGCGGAGCGAGAGCTTGTTCTTGCGGCCGTAACCCAAAGCGGTCGGGCCGGCGGTGGGGCTGGTCGGCTCGCCGGTGCGCTGCGTGGCCCAGGTGGAGGAGACGTCGCAGGGGGCGACGTCGATGCGGATGCCGCCGCCGGAGAACGTGTTGTTGTTCGTCCGCAGGGCCTGCAGCGTCAGGATGTCGCTCGTCACCGGTGCGGCGCCGGGGTTGCCCGCGTTCGAGGGCGTCTCGAGCACGCTGGCCGCCAGGTAACGGTCGCCGTTGTAGTAGGCGTTGGAAGCCGCGGAGAGCAGGATGTCACCCGGCAGGGTGGCGAAGCTGCTGCCCCAGGTCGTGAGCTCGTTGAAACCGTTGATCGAGCCCGTCGCACGGTACTGCACCGCCCAGCGCTGGGAGGGGCCGAACGGATCGATCGTCGCCGGAGCGAGCTGATCGATCCCGGCGCTGCCGAGGCTGCCGGCGATCCCATCGCCGTCCACGTCAAGCCAGTCGTTCGTCGAGGCCGGCACGCGGCTGAAGTTCTCGAGCAGCGTCGCGCCCGAAACGTTGATCACGAACGGCTGCGCCGTCGCGACCCCGCCCACTCCGCCGACAAGACCCATCGCCGCAAGAGCCAAGATCTTCTTTTCCATGGAACATCTCCTTCCGTCCGATCACTTCTCCCGAACCCGGTTCGGCGCACGCCGAACCGGCCTCGTACGCGCGAACGGCCACCGGCGGACAAAGCCGCGACCAGCGCCGATCACACGTCGAAAGCCGGCCGCCGAACGTCAGTCGCGGCGGCCGGTGGATACGTCAGTCCACGTTGTACGTCAGGTCGACGCCCGTGTCGTTGCCTTCCAGGCTCCAGACCTTGTCGCCCCAGAGCTGCTTGCGGATCGAGTCCGCCACCGTCATGCGTTCGACGTGAGCGTCCACGAACGCGAACATCGTCGTGCCGCCGAAAG
>JBIKTT010000484.1:0-2859 GCA_044347925.1 Phycisphaerales bacterium | reverse complement strand
CAGCACCCAGCCCGCCGACACCCTCGCCGCGGGAATCCCCCTCGTTGACTTCCTCGTCACCGTCGGCTTGGCTGCTTCCAAACGAGAATCTCGCGAGTTCCTCGCGAACGGCTCCGTCAGCGTCAATGGCACCAAAGCCGCGCCCGACGACCGGATCACCGAGCAATCCCTTCTCCACGGCTCGCTGACCGCCATCCGGCGCGGCAAGAAGAACTGGCACGTGGCGCGGTGGCGATAACTCAAAGTCGCCGATTCTTCTTGAACTCACACCCCGTGGCGGGTACTTTGCCCGCATGGGGTTTCGTTCCCGGCCCGGCCATGCCGCTCGTCTCATGATCCCGCTGACCACCGCACTCTGCGGTTTGGGCGGGGGGTCCCTCGCCGACATCCCGCGGTTTGACCAGGTGCCCGAGGTCTTCACGCAGTCCCCCTCGGTCTTCCGCAAGCTCTTCCGCGACGCGACCACGACCGGCACGCACGCGGTCATGATCGGCGACTCGCAGGAGACCTGCCCCGGCGGCTTCGGCCAGGAGTACGTCCCGCGGTTCAACTGGGAGCTTTGGAACCGCTACGGCAACGCACCGTCGACCCCGTGGGCGTCGATGCGGACAAGCTACGGCGACCAGCGTCAATGGGGCCAGTGGCTGCTGCGGGCGGGCTCGGCGCCGCCCAACATGACCGAGTCGCGCGTGAACCCGGAACGCCTCCCTCCGAGCTTCCAGGGCGGAAAGACCTCCACCCGCGGCGGGGTGAACATCAACAACAACCAGCAGTTCGGGCAACTGCTGATGCTCCAGCACAATTGCGCGAGCGTCTCCCCCGGCACAGGCATCGACCGCAACCTGACCTACTTCCCCGCCGGCTCGACGTGCGACCTCGAGGTCATCGGCGCGACCCATCCGTCCAGCGGCGAGATTTTCGTCCGCATCACCTCCACCGCGACCCAGGTCCCCAACTACTACGAGCCGATCCAGCGATTCCTCACAAGCTCCATGGGGCTCGAAAGCCCGGAGGAGGATTTCAAGTCGCAGCGTCTCGGCCCCTTCGTGGCACCCGCCGGACGCTTCGTGCAGGCGGAGATCGCCGGGACCGATCCGACGAAGTTCACCGACGTGATCGCCGCGCGGTTCATCAACCGCGATTACACCTGGGGCTGGACCGTCACCTCGGTCTCCGAAGGCGGGTACACCTCCGCCACCATTCTCAACAACCATCAGGACTCCTTCCGCCTCATCGGCGAGATGCAGCCCGATGTCGTGTTCATCTGCTACGGTGCCAACGACGTCACCGCCGGCTTCTCCCCCGACGACTACCGCTCCAACGTCAAGCAGCTGATCGCGCGGATCCGAGCGGCCTGCTCCAAGCCCATCCCTGTCATCCTGATGTCGGACCCGGCACGCGGCGGACGCCTGACCGACGCCGAGCGCGAGGTGATGGACCGCTACGCCGGCGCGAACTACGTCATCGCTCTCGAAGACCCCCTCGTCTGCGCTCTCAACTCCCGCCTGCTCACCCAGAACGAAGGCTGGAAGTACGAGAACCTCCACCTCTTCACGGATTACAGCATGGTCCACTATTCGCCCAACGGGGCGAGGACCAAAGCACGGGTCGAGGTCGCCGCTCTGCTCCGCGAGTTCACGGGCTGCTTCGCCGACTTCAACGCCGACGACATGATCGACCTGTTCGACTACATCGACTTCTACGCCTGCTTCGAACGCCGCGACTGCCCCCCGGACACCACCGCCGACGTCAACTTCGACGGGTTCGTCGACGTCTTCGACCTCATCGCGTTCCTCGACGCCTTCGAGAGCAACTGCCAGTAACGAGCCCGGCGTACCGTCGGCCATGCCGCCGCGCATCCTCATCCTCACCGCCGCCGTCGGCGCCGGACACGTCCGCGCCGCCGAAGCCGTCGAGCTCGCGCTCCGCGCCCGCGATCCCGCCGCCCACATCGAACGCCACGACGTCATGGCGCTCACCAACGCCGTCTTCCGCCGCGTCTACGGCAAAACCTACATCGACCTCGTCAGCCGCGCACCACACCTCGTCGGCATGATGTACGACCTCTCCGACTCGCCGCAAGCCACGCGCGGCGTCCAGCACAAGCTCCGCCACCTCGTCCAGCAGCGGAACCTCTCCCGCGTCGTCGCCAAAATCGACGAAGGCTGGGACATCGTCGTCCACACCCACTTCCTCGCCCCAGACCTCATGGCCTCCATGGCTCGCAAACGCCGCAAGCCCGCCGGACCGCCGATGGTCACCGTCGTCACCGACTTCGAAGCTCACGGCTTCTGGGTCAACCCGCCGTGCGCTCGGTACTTCGTCGCCACAACCGAAGCCGCTCTCGCCCTCTCGGCCTGGGGCGTCCCCGCCGACACCATCCAGGAAACCGGCATCCCCATCCACCCCGTCTTCTCCTCGGCCCTCTCCGCACAGGACGCAAGGACCGCCCAGAAGCTCGACTCCGACACCCCCGTCATCCTCCTCCTCAGCGGAGGCTTCGGCTTGGGCCCCGTCGAGAAGATCTACGCCGCCCTCGCCGCGATCGAACGCCCCATCCAGCTCATCGCCGTCTGTGGCAAAAACGACAAGCTCAAAGCCAAGCTCGAAGCCATCAAGCCCCCGCCCCGCCACCGCACCACCATCCTCGGCTTCACCACCGAGATGGACCGCTGGCTCGCCGCCGCCGACCTCGTCGTCACCAAGCCCGGCGGTCTCACCACCAGCGAGTGTCTTGCACGCGGCGCCGCCATGGTCATCATGAACCCCATCCCGGGGCAGGAAAGCCGCAACAGCGACTGGCTCCTCGAACGCGGTGCCGCCGTCAAGGTCAACTCCCTCGCCACGCTCGGATGGAAA
>JBIKTT010000483.1:0-2862 GCA_044347925.1 Phycisphaerales bacterium | reverse complement strand
GTTTGATGATTCCGACGGCGTGGGCGACTGGGACCTGGACGAGGTCGTCGAGGGCGACACGGTCAAGGAAGTGCTGAGCTATGTGCAGTACGACACCGAGGACCTGATCAAAGCGATGCGCAAGGATGTCGAGCGGGCGGTCAAGGGCGGGCTGATCAGCGTGCCCGAGGGGCAGAGCCTGCTGAAGTTCTACGACCAGGGGATGGAAGGGTACACGTACCTGGAGTAAGGCCCGGCGTTCGACGCGGGTTGGTCGTGGACGGCGCGGCCTCTAGACGGCGGCGGTGGAGGCTTTGCCTGCGCCGGTCTGGTCGGCGGCGCTGCGGACGAGGTCCACGAGCTGAGCGGTGGTGAAGGGTTCGGCGAGTGTGGCTTCGGCGCCCTTGGGAGCGCCGGCGCACTGTTCGGCGGTTCCGACCATGATGACGCGTGTGCCGCGGGCGGCGGCGAGTTCGAGAATGTCAGGCGTGGAAGCGACGAGTGAGCAGTCGACGACGAGGACGCCGGCTTTGGGGCCGGTCCGCAGGTCGTTCTGGAGGGCTTCGGCGTCGCGGTGGGCGCGGATGGGCATCTGCAGGGTCGAGAGCGAGGCGACCATGATCTGTCTGGGGTAGGCCTGGGTGGACGCGACGATGAGGCCAAGGCCGCTGGGCTTGCGTTTGGGCGTGACTTCGGCCGGGGCGCTTGCGGCGGGGAGGGAGATGCGAACGGTGGTGCCGTGGCCGGGTGTGGAGAGGATTTCGAGGGTGCCGCCGTGGTCGTTGACGATGCTGCGTGCGACGGGGAGACCCAGGCCGGTGCCGTTGCCGCGGGCTTTGGTGGTGAAGAAGGGTTCGCAGGCGCGCTGGAGGAGTTCTTCGGACATTCCTCGGCCGGTGTCGGCGACGGTGAAGATGATCCTGTCGTCCTGGCGTTCGGCGGCGAGGCGGAGCGTGCCGCCGGAGGGCATGGCTTCCTTGGCGTTGATGGCGAGGTTGATGATCGCTTGCTGGATGCGGTGGCGGTCGGCGTTGAGCCAGAGGTGATCGGCGGTTTTCGGCGTTTCGAGGACGATCGAAGCGGGCAGGAGGCCTTCGATCAGCGAAGAGGTCTCGCTGAGGAGATGGGCGACGGGCGTGGGGATTTTGGGGCTGTGCTCGTTGGTGCTGAAGGTGAGGAGTGAGCGGATGACGCGGCCGGCCTGTTCGGCGGCTTGTTCGACGCGGTCGAGGGAGGCGGAAGCGGCGTGGGATTCGGGGAGGAGTCGCTTGGCGAGGGCGATGTGGCCGAAGATGGCGGTGAGGAGGTTGTTGAAGTCGTGAGCGATGCCGCTTGCGAGTTGGCCGATGGCTTCCACGCGTTGGGCGTCGAAGAGCTCGGTCTGCATGCGTCGGGATTCGGTGATGTCGAGGCCGGTGGCGACGGTGAGCGGGGGCTTGTCGGGTCTGCGGAAGGTGGCGCACCGCCACATGACGCGGTGTTTGCGGCCCTGTTTGTCGATCCAGTCGGATTCGCAGGTCTCGCCCTCTTCCTTGTAGTCGGCGGCGAGGACGCGGGCTTTGATTTTGTCGCACTCGGCGGCGGAGAGGATGGTGTTCCAGATGGTCTTGCCGAGGACCTCTTCGGGCTGGTAGCCGGTGAGTCGGACGCAGGTGGGGTTGAACTTGACGACGCGGCCTTCGTGGTCGAGGACGACGATGAGGGCTTCGGTCAGGGTGGCGACGCGTTCGAGGAGCTGGGAGTGAGCTTCGGAACCGCTTCGGGTGAGCAGGCCGGCGCTCGGCGGGAAGTCGGTCAAGAGGTCGGTTGGGGCGGGCGCGGGGCGTTTCCAGGGGCGAAAGCCGAAAGCGAGCGCGAGCGTCAGCCCGGCGGCGAGGCCGATGGCAAGGCCGAGAAGGCCAGAGGGCGTGTCCACCGCGAGCAGGGGCATCATGGCATGGTAACGGCGATCGGGGAGGGATCCAAGACGGGGCGTTCACCCTACGGGGCGGTTCGGCGCGTCAGACCTTGGGAGCGGAGTCGCCGAGGGCGGCGATGGCCTGGCCGTACTGGGCGCGGAGGGGCTCGACGACCTCCTTGATGAAGCGTTCGGTCTGTTCGACCGAGCGGCCGATGTACTTCATGGGGTCCATGAGGCCGTCCCAGTTGAGCTCGGCGGAGAGGGGGCCGCCGCGGGCTTTGGATTTGAAGTTGGTGTCGGCTTGGAGGCGGGAGAGGAGGTCGTTGTCGGCGCCTTCGTTCTTGACGCGGAAGCCGGCGGCTTGGGCGTGTTCGCGGATGACTTCGTGGTAGTGCTGGCGGTCGCCGCCGAGCTTGACGCACTCCATGAGGAGGTTTTCGGTGGCCATGAAGGGGAGCTCGGCCATGAGGTTCTTGCGGACCATGGCTTCGTGGACGATGAGGCCGCTGGCGACGTTGTGCATGAGGTCGAGGGCGCCGTCGAGGGCGAGGAAAGCTTCGGGGAGGGAGAGGCGGCGGTTGCTGCTGTCGTCGAGCGTGCGTTCGAGCCACTGGGTGGCGGCGGTGTCGTAGGCGTTGCCGACGAGGTTCATGACGAAGCGTGTGAGGCCACAGATGCGTTCGCAGCGCATCGGGTTGCGCTTGTAGGGCATGGCGGAGGAGCCGATCTGCTTGTCCTCGAACGGCTCGTCGATCTCCTTGCGGTTGCTGAGGAGACGGATGTCGGTGGCGATTTTGTGGAGGACGGAGGCGACGGAGGCGAGGTCGGCGAGGATGAAGGTGTCGATGACTCGGGGGTAGGTCTGGCCGGTGAGGTCAAATACGTTGGCTTGAGGTGCATCGCCGGGCTGTGCGATGAACCGGGGCAGGCTCTCGCAAGAGTTCTGAGGCGTCGGCAGGTTGTCCGAGTCTTGCAAGGCGCGG
>JBIKTT010000029.1:0-10189 GCA_044347925.1 Phycisphaerales bacterium | reverse complement strand
GCATGGCGAGACGGCGGACCAACCGCGGCACGACGCCGATCCACGACCATCCCGAAGCGGGATGATCGTGGCACGCGGCGACTCCGTACGGGCTGAACACAACGCGACTCACCGCAACGCGAAGTCCAGAACCGCCGCTTGGACCACCACACCGGGCCGCGCTGAACAGGCATCTGCGGCCTGCTGGGAGAGCGCGATTCGCGCTTCCTCGATGCTGCGCCATGGCCCCGTTCTTCGTCTCGAATCGTGTCGATCCCACCCCTGAGCGGCGAACCACCCGACGACAAAGAGACCGTGAGCCGCTCCGTGCTCGCGCAGGTATCGATCCACAAGCTGGGCCTGCAGGTCCGCTCCCGCACCGGTGTTCCAACTCCCCTTGACTTCAATGACCGCCTTCAGTTCATCGCGCCCCCCGTCATGCGGCGATGGAACTGCGGTGATCGCGATGTCAAGGCGCATCCCAGCCGCGCCGAACTGGGACCGCCTCTGTGAAATCTGCAATTCCCGTCCAAGCACTAATCCTCGCTGCTTCAGATCAGAATGCAAGTGCATGCACATCGCATTAGAGAGCGAAGCTTCGTCCTTGGGCTTCCACGTCTGATGCGCACACTGATTCCACAGCAGCTCGACTGTGTCGTGCTCACGAATCATCGCCTCAAACCTATGAAGCGACTCGACTAGCACCGACAGCAGCTCTCCGCCGTTGCGTACAGATCGTCGTTGGGCGTCCTCGCGCAACTGAAGAAGATGACGCGGAGGTATGGGACGCCAAGACGTCCGAGCGTAGCTCGTCTCCGCGCGAGACAGGGCGCGGGACAGCCAGGCCCGGGTGGGCCACCTATCTCGCATCCAGCGAATCTCTGCGATGGCATCTGCTGTGCCCGCAGACACGAGCTCGTTCATGAGTTCATCCCGCCATCGCCCCCCGTAGGCACGGCCGCCGGCTTCATCCATATCTCCATGCATCGAGTCATCCTCTGGACGGAATCGATCCATCATGTACTCGACAACGATCCCCAACCGCCGATGACCGATGGCGATCCCTAGTCTCGGGAGAGTTGCTGCGTCATACGGAGCGATGCTCAGCAACAGCTCGTCACCCCACGCTACGTCAGCTCTCACAGATCTCCAGATCGCGAACCAGCCGCGGTCTGGAAACTTTAGCAAGCACTCTGCGGCGACCTTTGCGCGCTGCCGAGCCAAGTCAGATTCTGGAACCCTGTTCTCAAGCAGCGACACCGCGTACTCAATCGCTCCCGGTGCCCTCGCTTCAACAAGCCACGCGAGCAGGCTAGGCAGTACTTTCGGCTCCAGCATTTCGGATCGCGCCACATCAAGCAACTGTTCCTTGACGCTGTCCGGCACGACAAGCCCGTCCAACTGCAAGATACCAGACAGATGGCCGCCTCTTGCCGACCTAATCATCCTCACCAGCGCCGATCCAGACTCGGCGGGCGCTAGTCGCAAGCACGTCTGAGCGATACCAACGCACGTCTCTGAATTGCTCGTGCAACAGGGCAATGCCACCACCAATATCGGCGCAACCGCTGCAAGTCGCTCACGTCCCAGTGCTTCGATCGACTCGCCGCGAACGTCAAGCAAGAGCGCGGCATGGCCGGCAGCCATCGAATCCATGCCAGGGTCGCTTCGGCCCGTGCCCTCGATCTGGCACTCCGCGAGGTATCTGCGCGCAGCTGCGGTGATTCTGGCGCGCGTCGCCTCGTCGCTTCGCTTCCATCCGGGAGATTCGGTCAACTGGCAAGAGTGTTCCGCCTCCCACTCATCGTCACACTGGAGCACGTGAGCAAGTTTGACCCACCAACGCACATCCTTATCTTCACAGTGCTCTAGCAGATCGAGAGTGCGTCGGATCGGCGAGTTAGTCGGCCGTCGACGACTTCGACGACGCTCAAGCACTCTAGCGCCAGCCCTCTCGCGCGCCCACCGCCACCAAGCTCTCTTCGCGTCTGGAGAAGCGAGGACTGTTTGAATGGGATAGTCCAAAACCCTCCGAATGACCTCCGACTGCTGCCGAGCCTGCAGCCACAGATCCATGCTGGAGGGCGTCGACCACACACCGATCGTCCGTGCAAAGTGGGCAAACGGCTCCGAAAGCTGCGCAGGGAGTTCGAGAACCCTCCGAATGGCCCACTCGAAATCACTGGCGCAGTTGAGACGTGGGCGGGCGTAGGCCAAGCCGATCGCGTCTTCTGGCCTTGTCAAGGCCGTCAGGCACGCCTCGACCAGCCTCCGACGCCGCGAGTCGTCGATCTGGATTACTTCAGCGGTTGCCCGCTCTTGATCGCGACGGTAACGCGGCTGGCCGTCGGCTGATTGCGGGGCACGGAACAAGACGGAGTTCTGGTCGATTCTCGTCAGTATCAAGCGTGCCAATGCGGCGCACACTTCGGGCTTCTCGACTTGGAGCCACCCCGCGTAGGCGACATCAGAAGCAATCGCGCCCACGACTGACAGAACGTCGCCGTTGTCGGGATGGCTTTTTGCCCATTCCAACGCCTCAACAAGCTCATGCGGGGCAATCTGGACAGGGATCTCAAGATTATGGAGAAACGCCGCATAGTACCCGTGATAGTTCGATCGCTTGGGGGGCGTAATCGCCACCAACATCTCCAACAGTCCAAGATGACGAGGCCACGTGGCTGCAAGCGCACAGCCCTTGATGTCGTCAGAAGGATCGTCACCCGGCGCGTGAATCAACGGCAGCAGAAGCTGGCATGACTCGCTGCCACCCGCAGCCCTGACCGTGGACGCGGCGGCGGTTCGGAGCGATCTCGACGCCGTTTCATCCAAAGCGACCGTCGCACAGATAGGACCTAATGTCGCAACCTTGCACGCCCTCGCAAGGTCCAGCGCCGCGTCGCGCACTGACTCGCGTTCTAAGCGGTCCGCAATCACATGCGATAGCTGGTCGGAGAGTCCGTCATGGTTGAGCTGGCGAAGGACCTGCCTGTACGACGCTCCAAACGTCACACCATCGGCCTTGCGTGCGACGGCATCCAGGTCCGTTAGCTCACCTCGCCGGATCATTCCGAGCAGTGACTCAATGAGGTCCCGCTTTACTTCTGACGGCCACGCTCGCAGATCGCTGTGTAGAAGAACTCCCGGTTCCTTGACGATCAGTTCTCGGCGGAAGGTGGGGTCAAGATCCGCCAACCACCCAGCCGTCTCCGATAGTTGTGGAATGACGCGCCTTCCAGAGATGCCGTCGGTAAACAGCAGTGATGCCAACTGCAATGGATGAAGCTTGGCCCTCGCGATAAACCTCGCCGTCAAAAACTCAGCATAGCTCTTGTGGGCGAAGCCAAAGGTGCTAGCCGCCCGCGCACTGAACAAGCCTGTGTGCTTCAGCGTCTCCCGAACCAGTTGCTCGGTGATCTCCACTTTTTGCCCGTGCCCGTCCCCTATGCGCTCATGGCCACCCGCAAACTCGCTGAAGTGCATCGATCCGTCATCTGCTTCGCCCAATCCGAGAGCAGAAATCTGCGAACGACCCGACAACACGGTCATGGCGGCAATTCGTGTCGCTGTGGCGAGCATATCGGCGGGCGTGATGACCCGGGATCCTTCTCTCGGCTCGCTCCGCTCACGGCGTTCGGCTGGCTGCTCGCAGAGCTTTAGCAACGCGGATTCGTAAAGTGCAGCTCGCGTTTGTGGGAGGCTATTCTTTCCAAATAGCTTAATCAGCAGATTGAGGGTTGTAGGGCTCGCCGCAAGCGGCTCCACGCCTGCATCCGCAATCGCTTGAATGAACGCATTCGAGTTGAGACCTTCCGCCTCGGCGGCGATGCTCGCGTCATTTCGCGTGAGCATGCACAACTCATACTCCGATTTGCCCGCATCCCCTACCAAACTCGCCAATTGCGCGCCGAAGACCACCGGCCATGCACCTGTGCGACAAGTCAGCACGATCCGAGGAATAGGACCTTTGGTGCTGCGCAAGCACCGAAGAATCACCTCGGAAGCCTTAGGAATTCCCACGAGGGCCTCGTCGAGAGCATCTAGCACGAGGGCTGAAGATGGATCGACAGCAAGAAGGCGGGAGGTCAACTCTCGTTCGAGGATTTGCTCATCGTTCGTCTGACCAAGATCAAGTACCTGTGAGTTCGTGCCAGCGAGCCTACGCACCTCAACGGTTTTCCCGAGTCCTGCCTCGCCCAGGAGCACCAACACGCCCTTCGCATCTAGGTCATCCGTTGACTTTAAGTGCTTGAGGGTATCGCCGTACAGCGAGTCTTTCGGATCGGCGAGGAATCCACCATCCATCATTATTGTGCCGCCCAAGGGGCACCAGAACCGTGTCCAAGGGTGCATGTAGCAGCATAGGTAGGATTTGGATAGCGAGCATGTCCGCTCGTTGTACGGTCCTGTTCTCTCGAATCAGCACTTGCCCAGTACCGTTCCAACTTCCGCATCTGCCGTCTGGGAGGGTGGGAGCGGGTTAGGTTGCGAAACTTGGCGGGGTTTGGGTTCTTTGCTGAAGGGCCGCCGTGGAGCGGGCGATGAATTTGCCGCCGCTTTTGCGCGCCCTTGGCCGCGCCACACTCCAAGACCGGTCTCCGCGCGTGTGCGCGGAGTGTCTTTGGGGGAGGTGGCGGATGTGGGGGGTTGTGGGGGCGGCAACAGGAGCCATAGACATGAGCGAACTGCCCCGCACCCGTCTTGCCCGCCTCGAGTATTTCGAAGCACGCTCGACCCTCTGGACCGCCAACGCCGCCGCCATCGGCCTCACGCCGGCTCAGGTCACCGCGATCAAGAACGCCGCCGTCGCCAATCGCACCGACTTCAACGCTTCCGAGGTCGCTCGCAACGCGTCCAAAGCCGCCACCACCCAGTATTACAACTCCGGCAACACCATGTTCGACCTGGGCCGCGACCTCGTCAAGACCATCAAGGCCTTTGCCGAGACCACCAACAACCCCAACGTCTACGCCCTCGCCAACATCAACCCGCCCGCGCCCCCGGCGCCCATCCCCGCCCCGGACGCTCCCACCGACCTCTCGGGCACCCTCGACAACTTCGGCGTCGCCACCCTGACGTGGAAAGCCACCCGCAGCGGGCCCAGCAGCGGCATCTTCTTCGTCGTGGAGCGTCAGCGCGCGGGCGAAGCGGCCTTTGTCACCCTCGGCGCGACCTCCGAGAAGAGCTTCATCGATCCCGACCCCCGCGCCGCGTCCGGCAACGTCTCCTACCGCGTCAAAGCGGTCCGCGGCGGCGAAGGCTCGGTCTGGTCGCAGCCGATCTTCTTCGCCATCGGCGGCGGATCGACGGCGGTCGGGGTCAATGGCTACGTGATCGGCACCGTCGCTCGCGCGGCGTAAACGCGGACGCGGTTCATGCACACCACGGGCCCGGGCGCGATCGCGCCCGGGCTCTTTCGTTCAGGCATCGCCGGGCGTCAGTCCGCCCCCCCCGCCCGCGCCGCACCGCCACCACCCTCTCACTCGCCCCCGCCCCCACCGGCGGGAGCTTCCATCTTCGCGAGCGCCGCCGCACGCGACCGCTCCACCGTCTCGCGGAACAGGCTGAGCTCGCGCGAGGGGCCCTCGATCCGCTCCGTCCGGTCCAGCACCTTCAGGCAAAGGTCCGCCGATTCCACCGTCCCGCGCCAATCGCCCCGCCGCAGCCGACCCACCGACCGCTCGCCCGCCGCCGTCTGAAGCGTCCACCGCGCCAACCGATCATCCGGGTCTTTGCTCCAAAGCTCAAGCGCCAGCGCCTCCGCACGCGCCGCCGCGGCTTCCCAGACAGCCGTGATCGCCGGGTCCGTCGAGTCCCGATGGTCGCACGCGAACATCGTGAGCGCCCGCGCGAGCGAATGCACCCCGCGGCGATCCCCCGGCGTGACGCGGACGAAATGTTCACCCGCCGTGATCGCCCGCTGGACCGCCGCCGAACGAGCGCCGAGGTCGACAACCTCATCGTGCGCGGAGCAGAGGTACGACTCGGCGAGGTTGTACATCACGTCCGGATGGTCGGGAAGACGCTCCGCGATCCGCTCGGCAAGCTCGATCCGCCGCAGGCGATGGGCTTTGGCCTGCTCGCGGTCGTCCATCTGCGTCGCCAAAGCCGCGAGGCGTTCATAGCTCCAGCACAGCGCCGTCGCGGGCACCGTCCCCGACGCCAGAGGTTCGGTCGACCAGAGAGCTTCATACTCGCGGTGCGTCTCGCGGATGACGGCCAGACGCTCGCCGGCGGAGAGGTTCGGCGTCGCGTCCATCACGCGGATGACCTGCGTCGTCCGCTCAAGGCGCGTCTCGGCGTCCTCCGGAAGCAGCGAGAGCGCGCGGGTCCAGTCCGCCAGCGACGCCCGGTGAAGCTCAAGCGATCGCTCGCGGTTGCCGGATTCGCCCGCGAGGTCCGCCGCGGCGGCCCGAGCTTTGGCGAGAAGCGCCCACAGGCGCGGGTCGTCGGGGCGACGCTTGGTGTCGCTCTCAAGCCGCGAGGTCGTCTCGCTCACGAGCAGCCTGCGGATCTCGGTGCTCGCTGGCGCCTCCCGCACCACGCCCATCACCTTGCTCAGCAGCAGGTCGTAGTTCTCCGCAAGTCCGGCCCACTCCCGCTGCTTGGCCCGCGCTGCCAGCGCAAGCGAAGCGCCCGCCGCGACCACCAGGCCAAGCACCACGCACCCGACCGCCACGGCCCGCTTGCGACGCAGCGTCCACTTCCACGCACGCTCAAACGCACTCACGGGCCGCGCCCGCGTCGGCTCGCCCGCGAGATACCGACGGATGTCCTCCCCGAGCGCCGCCGCCGAAACGTACCGGTCCTCCCGGCGACGCGAAAGAGCCTTCGCCGCGATCGCATCCAGATCGGGCGCGACCGATGGCACAACGCTGCGAACGCTCCGGCAGTCCGCCGACTGCACCCGCGCGATCCACGCGACCATCCCGCCCGGGCCCTCCTCAGGCATCCCGTGCGGGAGCTGTCCCGTCAGCGCCTCGAACAAAAGCACACCCAGCCCCCACACATCCGTCCGCGTGTCCACCGCGTCCGGGTCGCCCGCCGCCTGCTCGGGTGCCATCGTGCCCACGGTGCCCACGACCAGCCCGGGCGTCGTGCTCAGGGCTTCCGCCGAGGATCGGCGCGCCGGCTTGCCCTCCACCCAGCTCCCGCGCACGATCTGCCCGCTCGGCGAGACCATGGGTGTGAACGACCGCGCGATCCCGAAATCGACGATCACCGGCCGGCTGACACCCTTGGCGTCGACCGTCACCAGCACGTTCGCCGACTTGAGGTCGCGGTGGATCACCCCGCGCTGGTGCGCGTGCGACACCGCATCGCAGAGCGCGAGCATCATCGCAAGCCGCTCGCGAAGATCCATCCGCCGCGCCGCGAGTGCAAACGGCATCGCCCGCCCCTCACCCTCGCCCGTCCCGATCCGCTCGGTCACGATGAACGGCGTCGAATCCGCCGCAAACCCGAAATCAAACACGCGCGCAATCGAAGGATGCTCCAGCCGCGACAGCGATCGCACCTCGTGCTCGAACCGCCACCGATCATGCTCCGAAGCCGCTGCGCGATGCACCACCTTGAGCGCGACCGGCCGCTCAAGCCCCGCCCGCTCCGCTTCGTACACCGACGAGGATCCCCCCGCCCCAAGCGGACGCCCGATCGTGTACGGGCCGACCTTCATCCCCGGCGAAAGACGGAGCCATTCGGCCGGCCCGCTCCCCGAGTCCAGCCACGACAGCGCGTCGGCGTCCGAATCGGACATCATGTTCCGAATCCGCCGTGTCACGTCCGCGTGCGCTGCGTCCAACGTTAAGAGAGCGCGAATCTCGTCCAAGAGCGCCGAATCACCCTCGCATTCACGCTCAAGCAGCGCCTGACGCTGCGACTCGGGCTGGGCCACAGCCTTCACGAAGATCGACTTGACCCGCGACGCTCGCACGCCGCCAGCTTACTCGAAACGGAACCGCAACGCGAAGCGGAATCTCTAGGACGAGAGTTTCTGGCCCAGCCACGCCCGGGCAAACCGCCAGTCCTCCTCAACCGTCGATCGGCTCACCCCAAGCAAACCCGCGATCTGCTCGTGCGTCATGCCGCCGAAGAACTTGAGCTCCACGATCCGCCCCGCACGCTCATCGATCGCATCAAGCCCCACGAGCGCCTCGTCCAGCACCAAGAGATCGATCGGAGCGGTCGGCCTCCGTTCGTCCCCGCTCGCCGAGTTCGCATCGACTTCCCAAACCGCGACCCGAAGCCCAGGCGTCCCCGACCGCTTGCGTGCTTTGCGTCGACGGGCATGATCGACGAGCACCCGGCGGAACGTTCGGGACGCTACCGCGAGGAACTGCGTCTGACTCGCGAACTCCTGAAACGCAGAACTTGCGCAAAGCCTCAGGTACGCCTCGTGCACGAGCGCCGTCGGATGAAGCGTGTGCCCCCTCCGCTCCGCACGCAGATGCGCCGCCGCTCGCGAACGAAGCTGCGCATAAAGCCGCTGCATCCACGCTTCCCCGCTTGGCGTTGCACCCGCACCGGATTGTGGCGAAGTCTCACCCACGCTTCAGCGTAGTCCGCCGAGTCGGAACCGAATGCCACCACCCCCGCCGTTCGGTCGCCGAAAGGGCTCGACACCCTCGACGCAACCCGCGACCAGCCCTCCTGCATCGCGGATCAAGCCAGACTGCGAATCGAAACGATCGAACGTCGCTGATGTCGGTCTTCCGAATCAGGCACGCGAAGCGACGCGCCACGACGTGACGGCATCCCGCCACACCCCGGGGCTCACCACCACGTCCTTTTCGCTCAACATCCCAATTCAAACGAACGGGGCCGGCAACATGCCGGCCCCGTTCGCGTTTGACGGTCAGTCTGAAATCCACCCACCCCGAAACCCCGCGCCGCAAAGCCCGCGCCGAGAAACCAGCGTCTCACGGCTTGCCAAGCAGAAACTCGATCGCCCCCGGAAGCCGCTTCGCCCACGCACTCTCCGTGTGCTGCGCATCCTGATCCGCGACAAGCACCACCGACTTCTCATCCACCCCGCCCTTGATCAGCATCTCGCGAAGCACGCCCAGGTCCTTCGCGTACGCCGCGTTGACCTCCGCTTTCGACGCGTCGTTGCCATACTCAAGCGTCCCGTACCCCAGCGCCACACGCACCGGAAGCTTGCCTGCTCCACCGCCCGCCGCACGCTTCGCCAAAGACTCGCCAAGCCACCGCCGCCACACGCCCGCATCGCCCGTCCGAAGCGGCAAGCTCTCCGCAAGCACCAACCCGAACTGCTCCGGATACTCCATCGCCCCATACATCGCCATCGCCGCACCCAGCGAAGAGCCGCCCAGACCCACCTTCGCACGGTCCGTCTCCACCCGGAAAGCACGCTCCACGCGCGGCTTGAGCTGCGTCACCACGAACTCCATGAACGCCTTCCCGCCCGGCTTCGCCGCTCCGGGGATCGCATCCACCGGCAGATACTCGCTCATCCGCGAAGCCCCGCCGTGCGGGATCCCCACGATGATGAACTCGCCCACCTTCTTCTCCGCGATCAGCTTCGTCGCCGTCTCGTCCGCGCCCCACTCCGCCGGAATCCCCCCGTGCTTCTCGAAGAGATTCTGCCCGTCGAACATGTAAAGCACCGGGTACTTCTTCCCGGCGTTCGCCGCATCGTCATACCCCGCCGGCAGCCACACCAAGCACTCGCGAACCGAGCCCTCCGCCCCGCCGCTTCCTCCCACAATCTGAAGCCGCCGCAGATCCCCCGTCGCTTTCACCGGCACGTGGGCTTCATCGCCCGCCGCCGCTTTGTACCCCGACACCATGTCCCCCCACATCGCGACGCTGATCTCGATCAGCGGCTTCTCGCCCGCCGCAAGCTTGGACGCGTCGATCTTGGCGAGCGTGCGGTTCCCCGGCTTGGACCCGTCCGCGTTCAGTTCCTCAAGCTCCCACGACCCGCGCGTGAACTTGAACTCAAGCGGCGCCCCCGCTTTCCCATCTTTCCACGCTTCCGGCTGCGGCAGCTCGATCCGCCACCGCATGTCGCTCTGCGCGGTCAGCATGAACTCCTTCGCACCCGCGTTCCACTTGCCAAAGTGGTTCGAAGCCAGGTAGATCGGCGAAGTCTGCGTCGCGCGACGGGCTTTGTCCTCCACCACCAGAATGAACCCCTGCGGCAAAGACTCGGGCGCGACGAGCTTGGACTCGCCCGCGGGCTGTCCTC
>JBIKTT010000482.1:0-2868 GCA_044347925.1 Phycisphaerales bacterium | reverse complement strand
CAGTTCGCTTCGACGATGCGCGGCAAGCGCAAGCCCGAGCCGTACAACGGCAAGGGTGTCAAGTACGCCGAAGAGGTCATCCAGAAGAAGCAGGGCAAGCAGTTCGGTTCGTAAACGACGGGTTGAAGTCAGGATCAAGAGCACCAACCGGGCCCGTGAGGCCCGAGCAGGCACGAGCCAAGGCAGATCATTATGGACAAGCAGAGCATCAAAGCCGTCCGTCGTCAGCGCCGCATCGTCCGCACCCGCCGTGCGGTCAGCGGCACGACCGAGCGTCCGCGTCTCACGGTTTACAAGTCCCTCAACCACATCTACGCCCAGGTCATCGACGACCTCTCGGGCAAGACGGTCGCGTCCGCTTCCACGGTCGAGAAGAAGCTCGGCCTGGAGAAGACCGGCAACTCCGCCGCCGCCGAAAAGGTCGGCGTCGCGATCGCCGAGCGGGCCAAAGCCAAGGGCGTCAAAGCCGTGGTGTTTGACCGCCGCGGGTTCAAGTTCCACGGCCGCGTCAAAGCCCTCGCCGACGCGGCTCGCAAAGGCGGCCTGAGTTTCTAAGAGTTCATCAGTCACCACCGCGTTCCCGACCACACGCCCGAACGCACGAGAGCAGCCATGAGCCAAGCCCCCAGCAAGTCCAACAATTCGAACTTCACCCAGGAAGACCGCGGCGGTGTGAACAACACCACGATCGGCGTGTACCGCACGTCCGCCACCGTCAAGGGTGGTCGCCGGTTCTCCTTCGGCGCCCTCGTCGTCGCCGGTGACCGTCAGGGTCGCGTCGGTTACGGGTACGGCAAGTCCAAGGAAGTGCCCCTCGCCGTCGAGAAGGCCGAGAAGTACGCCAAGAACGGCCTCTTCAAGGTCCCGATGACCGGCGGCACGATCCCGCACACCGTCGAAGGTTCCTTCGGCCCCTCGAAGGTCCGCCTCATCCCCGCCAGCCCCGGCACGGGCGTGGTGGCCGGTTCGACGGTCCGCTCGGTGCTCGAAGTCCTCGGCGTCACCGACTGCCTCACCAAGTGCTACGGCTCGACGAACGCTTTCAACGTCGTGAAAGCGATCTTCGACGGCCTCAAGCAGCTCAAGACCCGCGAGGAGATCGCTTCCGGCCGCGGCATCACGCTTTCCGAAAGCGACATCGAGCACAAGATCGAAGCCGGCAAGAAGTTCACCTCCGCCAGCAAGGGCGCGAAGATGAAGGGCCCCGTCAACACCCTGGGCCAGGAGCGTCGCGGTGGCCGCGGCGGTCAGGGCGGCGGCGGTCGCGGTGGTCAGGGCGGTCGCGGCCCGCGTCGCGATGCGGCTCCTGAGGGTGGCGCGCCGGCGGGCGAGGCTCCCAAGGCCTAAGCCGTCGGTACCGTTCGCTGAGTTTCACGTGTCCCGCGACTTCGAAGAAGCCCGAGATTGAAGTCGGGATTGAGGTTGGGGTCGGTTTCAAGAGTCAGATTCACCTGCACCGCAGGAGCACCAAGCCATGATGATTCACGATGTGACTGTTCTCGCCGGAAAGTACAAAGCCCGCAAGCGCGTGGGCCGCGGCGAGGGTTCGGGTCACGGTAAACAGTCCGGCCGCGGCCACAAGGGCCAGGGCGCCCGCTCCGGTTACTCCGGCAAGCGTTCGTTCGAAGGTGGCCAGATGCCCTTCTTCCGCCGCATGGCGAAGTTCGGCTTCACCAACGCTGCCTTCCGCACCGAGTTCTGGATCGTCAACCTCGCCGAGATCGTGGCCCACCCCGATTTCGCCAAGGGCGGCACCGTCAACACCGAGACGATGGTCAAAGCGGGTCTCATCCGCGATGACTCCAAGAACCTCAAGATCCTCGGCGACATCGGCGACGATGGCCTCAAGGTCAAGCTCAACGTCACCGCCCAGCGCATCTCGGCCAACGCCAAGAAGCTGATCACCGCGGCCGGCGGCTCCTTCACCGAGACGGGCACCCGTCGCGACAAGGTCCGCGGCGTCGATCTCAACAACCCCGAGAACCCGCCCAAGAACCTTACCAAGAAGCTCAACCGCAGCGCGAAGAAGAAGCCCGTCGCCGCCGACGAAGCCGCCGCGGAAGCGGATGACAAGAAGAAGCCGGCCAAGCCGGCGAAGGCCTAACATTCGTCAAGCCCGTCGTGGCCCGGTTGGGACACGATGTCCGACGGTACCTCCGCGGGCGGCCTTCTCAGGTCGCCCGCTTTGCTTTCCGGCCCTCCCGGACCCGCGCGGTCCGAAAGGCCCGTTTGTACGCCCCCTCTCTGAACCGCTTGCGAGTCGCGAGCGGTGAAAGGACGAGTCCGGTCCGATGCTCCAAACGCTGCTCAACGTCTTCAAGGTCGCCGAACTTCGCACCAAGGTCATTTTCACCCTTTCGATGCTCTTCGTGTTCCGGATCGGCCATTGGATTCCGCTCCCGGGCGTGAACCAGGACGAGATGGCCCGTCAGTTCGAGAGCCTGGGTGACCAGTCCGCGTTCGCGAAGATCACTCAGTACGTCGCGACCTTCTCGGGCGGCACGCTTTCGCACTCGACGATTTTCGGCCTGGGGATCGCGCCGTACATCACGGCGGGCATCATCTTCCAGATCATGGCGACGGCTTCCCCGGCTCTGAAGAAGATCCAGGAAGAAGGCCCGACCGGCCGGCAGAAGATTCAGGAGTGGACGCGTTACGCGACCCTCGGCCTCTGCATCGTGCAGGCGATCGGCTGGCTGGTGTACCTCGATCGCGCGGGCCTGATTTATCCGCAGGTGATGGGCCAGCCCCTCTGGTGGGTCATGGCGGTGACGGCGCTCACGGCCGGCACGCTCTTCCTGATGTGGCTCGGCGAGCAGATCGACAAGCACGGCATCGGCAACGGCGTTTCGATGATCATCATGGCGG
>JBIKTT010000481.1:0-2869 GCA_044347925.1 Phycisphaerales bacterium | reverse complement strand
GGGAGCGATACGGACCGACGATGATGGTCTCATCCCCGGTGAGGCCGGCGAGAACGACGGTGTCGGTGAGGTCGCTGGAGCCGACGGTGACGGGCAACGGGACTGCTTTGCCATCCTTGACGACGAACACGACGCGGGCGAACTTCTTGTTCTTGTCGACGATCGGGTTGTTTCTGATCGAAGCGGGCAAGTCCTCGACGGCGCGATCGAGGATCGCCTGGGTGGGCACCTTGATCACATCGCGGAGGGTTTCAACCTCGATGTCGACGTTGGAGAGCATTCCACGCAGGCCGTTGTCCTTGGGCAGTTCAACGCGGATCTCCGTCTCGAAGTACGTGGTGCCGTCCTTGTCGAGCTGCTTGGTCGGGCGGACACGCTCGACCTGGCCCACGAACTCCTTGCCGGGGTAGGCGTTGATGAAGACGCGGCAGCGTTGACCGCCCGTGACGGGGGCGATGTTTGCTTCATCGACCTTGGCTTTCATGAGCATGTCGGAAAGGTCCGCGAGCTGCATGATGACCGATCCGGGGTTGTTGAGGGTGCCGACGACGACAAGCTCGCCCACCTCGGCGTCCAGATGCGTCACGACGCCGTCGATGGAAGCTTGGATCGTGGTGTTGGCCAGGTCCTTTTCGGCCCGCTTGATGTTGGCTTTGGCGATGTCGATCTGGTTGAGGGTCTGCTCGTACGAGCTCTTGGCCTGCTCGTAGTTGGTTTTCATCGCTTCGAACTCGGAGAGCGACACGTCGTTGGTGTCGAGAAGCTCCTTCATCCGTCGCATCTCGCGCTCGGTGTTCTCCATCGCGGCGCGGACGCCGACGAGCCGGGCTTCTTCGCTGGCGAGCTGGGCTTTGGACGAGTCTAGCGCGGCGACGAGGTCGTCGGCGTCGAGCCGGACCAGCACGTCGCCCTTTCTGACGCGCTGTCCTTCGCGTGAAAGCAACGCGACGATCCGGGCGGAGACCTGCGCGGAGATGTCGACCTTGGTGCGCGGGTCGATCGAGCCGGGCGCGGAGATGGTGCGGATGAGGTCGCCGCGGCGCGGCTTCTCAAGCCGGACTTCGAGCGGCTTCATGCCGGGGTTGAACTGCTCCTGGAGGTCCTTGAGCTTGCCGCTCTTGGCGGCCCAGATCCCCCCGCCCACACACCCGCCCAAGATGACGAAGACGACAATGAGGGCGGTGATCCATTTCCACACGAGCGGGTTCTCCAGCGATCGTCCCGAAGTTCGGGCGTCCGGGGGCATTGTTGGGGGCACGCGCGGCCGGATTTCGAAGCCGAACTCCGCCGACCACGCTCCACGCTGAATTCAAGCGTACACCGCCCCGTTCCCAAAGGTTGCAACCGCCGGATCACACGATTTCGAGATACCCCTCGCGCATCAACCGCGCAAGAACCGGCACCACCGATCGCTCGGCCTGTTCGGGTGTTGTGCCCCACCCGGCGGCCGCCTCGCGGGCAAGTTCGCCGGCGGTCCGAGTCCCGTCGTGGCGGGCCAGGAACGACGCCACCTGCGGAGCCACTGCGGACTGAAGCGAGAGACCGTCGTTCGCCGTGATCCGAGAAGAAGCGGGCATCCAGGCTCCCCGTTCGGGCTTCAACGTCTGTTCAAGCCGCACCGCGCTTGCGAGCTTGAGTTTGAGTCTCAACACCGCGGCGTCGCCGGCATTGCCGCGAAGGGCGGTCTCGGCGGCGAAGACCCGGAGGATCTGGTCCGAAGCGCTGTCCATCTCGTCCTGAGGCTTGGGAATGTCCAGGCGGAACCAGTTCGCAGGACCGGCGGAGCGCTTGCGGATGACCATCGCGGCCAAGCTCATGGCTTCGGCGCCGATGGACTGGTAGTAGGCGACCCACTCGCGCATCTTGACCGGGTCGGGCTCACCGACGCCGCCCTGACCGGTCAGGATCCACGCCCGCGCGTACTCCTCGGGGCTGTCGGTGCGAAGGCGGACAAGCCACACGTCGCAACCCTTGCCGGACACCCACTCCTGCGGCCTCTCCGCCCAGGTGCCGTCGTCCTTGTGGTGCCAGTTGAAGAGAATGGTCGCCCAACCGCCCTCGTCCAGAATGTCGGCGAAACGACGCACCAGCCGTTCGGAAACCTGATCGCCCGGAAGCCCGCTGTCGCGGAAAATCAACTCGCTGCCGGGCGAGATCACAAACGGCGGGTTTGACGCGATGCTGTCGAACCGCAGGCCCTCGATGGGTTCGAACAGGCTCCCGCGGCGGAGTTCGACGTTGGTGATCCCGTTGATCGCCATCGTCATCTCGGCGAAGTTGAGACACCGATCGTTGATGTCCGTCGCAATCACCCGCTCGCAATGGTCGGAAAGCCGCATGGCTTGGTAACCCGAGCCGCAGCCCATGTCCAGCCCGAGCTTTGCCGACGTGCGAACCGTGAAGTTCGCGACCAGCGCCGTCGAAAGACTCACCGAGGGCACGTGATCCACACGCATCTCGCCGCCGACCTCGCGGGGGTCATAGTCGCGGAGCGTCCACCTGTTCTGCACGGGAAGCAGGCACGCCGTCGCTCGCAGAAGGTCGCCCTGGCGAGCAAGAAGGCCGCACGCGACAAAACGATCGACCGTCCCGCCCAGCGCGGCCCTGAGCCTCGCTTCCGGGATCGGTTCGGTGGTCAGCCAGAGCCTGATCATCACCGACAAGTCCCCGTGGGCCTCGCCGCCGCCCCGGGCGATCGCCCGGTTCATCGGCACCACATCGCGGCCGACGAGCCCGAGGCGAACGAGCGCCTCGCGGTTGTAGCCGGTCGAGTTCAGCGCGTCGATCACGGCGCGATGATCACCCAGAGCTTCGGGATTGAACGGGCCCGGGAATGTCGGCATGTTCGAGATCCTCCTCGCGACGCTTG
>JBIKTT010000480.1:0-2872 GCA_044347925.1 Phycisphaerales bacterium | reverse complement strand
CAACTTCGCCCACGGCGGCGCGGTCAGCGGCAACGTCAACCGCAACGGCGGGGGTACGGTCCGCCAGGACAACACGCTCGGCGCGCTCCGCACGGCCATGGCCAGCGAGATGGTGACGCTTTCGAGCAGCCTGCGGTCCCTGGCGGCCGACAGCGTCGCGACCTTCCCCGGCGGCCAGCCGGGCGCGGTGCGGTACAACGCCAACGCCGGGCTTGACGGCATCGCGGTCTTCTCGGTGAACGCCGGGAACGTCTTCAACAACAACCTGATCCAGCAGATCGAGCTCAACGTCAACGGCGCGTCCCAGATCGTCATCAACGTCGCGGGCACGACCGTGAACTTCAACAGCGGCAACATGGTCGGAAGCTGGACTTCCACCTTCGCCCGCACGAACGTGATCTGGAACTTCTTCGAAGCGACCACGATCAGCTTGGACCGCAACTTCAACGGCGCGATCCTCGCTCCGCTCGCTCACCTCACGAACTCGACGGCGATCGACGGCTCGGTCTTTGTGAGCTCTTTCAATCAGTCGGGCGAGGTTCACCTGCCGTTCTACGGCGGGAACGTCCCCACCCCCGGCACGTTCGCGCTCGTGGGCATGGGCGCTCTGGCGATGGGCCGCCGCCGCCGCTGAGTCAGACTGGCCTCATGACTTTCGGATGATGCAGAGCCCGCGCCCCACGGCGCGGGCTCTGTCTTTGCTTGGGTCTACTTGAGAACGTCGAGCTTGAGCGTCGCGATCTCGGGGTGGTTGCGGTAGTACCCGTCGTAGTCCAAGCCATAGCCGACGACGAAAGCGTCGGGGATCTCGAACCCGACGTACTCGACGTCGACGTGCCGCTTGCGGGCGGATTCGGGCTTCTTGAGCAGCACGCAGCAGCGCACGCTCGCGGGCTTCTGGCGTTCGATCAGCTCACGAACGACCGCGAGGGTCTGGCCGCTGTCGAGGATGTCATCGACGATGACGACGTGCTTGCCCGCCAGGTCGTGGGGGAGCTCGCTCGCGATCTTGACCCCCTTGGATTCCATGGATTTCCCGGGGTAGCTGCTCACGGCGACCAGCCCCAGGCTGAGCTTGATGGGGAGCTGGCGGATGAGGTCGGCGGTAAAGACCATCGCTCCCGTCATGACCGGGATGATCACCACGTTCTCACCGCCCGCGCCGTCTCGGTCGCCGGCCATGTCCACGGCGAGGTCGGCTGCCAACTGGCGGCCGATCTCCGACACGCGGAAAGCGATCTGCTCACGGGTCACCAGGGTGCGTTCCAGGTCGGCGTGCATCGGCAAGGATAGAACGGGCGGGGATTCCCGGTCCGAGGCGGCGCCCGGCCCGGGCGACAGCGTTCGAGAAGCGCACGTCCGCCTGCTTTGGCTTTTCTCCTTGGCGTTCACCCCGGGTTTCGGTAGACTGCGAGTCTCGAAGCGGAGGAACCCATGCGACTGAATTCGTGGACTGTGGCGGCGGCCGGCGTCTTGGCGACCCTGGGAGCGGGCGAGGTTTCGGCCCAGATCCTGACCGGGCGGGCGTCGTCGCTCAATTACAACTACGTGTACGGAGCCGGCGGGGACACGCACTCAGGCAGCGACCAGCGGGCCCGAAGCACGCTTCTCCTGGCCGATTCGGACGTCCTTACGTTCACCGGGGGCACCTCGGGCGCCCTGCCGGGCCAGCCGCCCCGTCCTTACAGCGCGGGGACCGAAGCGGACATCCGCTACACCTACGCGGTGCAGGGCCCGGCGTACGAGATCGATTCGATCAGCGCCAGCGCGGTCTCGGATCTTGACGCTTCGGTCTCCGGAGCGGGGACGGCGGTGATGTTCTCGTCCAATCCGGGCAACTCCGTTCAGTTCAACTTCACGGTGCAGCACGAGATCGACTATCGGCTGACGGGCTCGCGGTTCCGGACGGGTCCGGATCTTGGGTCGACGGTGATCTTGCAGGTGTTCAACGGTTTCAACTGGGCGACCCTCTTCTATTCCGAGTTCCTCCCCGCCCAGCAGACGACCTTTGACGTGACGGGCACGCTCCCCCCGGGCGAGTACCGCATCATCGGGACCGTTGGCGGGCGTGCTTTCGGGTCCGCGTCCAACCAGGCCGGGTACGACTTCATCCTCTCGATGCCGGGAGCGGGCGGGGGCGAGTGCCAGGCGGACTTCAACGGCGACGGGTTCCTGGATTTCTTCGACTACGACGATTACGTCCTCTGCTTTGAGACGGGCGATTGCAACGGGAACCAGCCGGACTTCAACGGGGATAACTTCGTCGATTTCTTCGACTACGACGCGTTCGTGACGGCGTTCGAAGCCGGCTGCTGAGGTTGGCGGACAGCTTGGGAACTGCCGGCGGTCTCCGTTCGGGGTCACCGGCGGGGAGAATCGTCGGACGCGCCGCCGGTCGGCTGCGCTGTCATGGTGCGTTCTCAAGGAACCAAGCCATGAATTTCGCCATGAAGCATCCGTTCGCCTCGTTCGTTCTTCCCGCCGTCTGTCTCGCCGCATCGGCGTCCGCTCAGCCCGTCGCCATCGACGATCCCGGGTTTGAAGCCACACCCCTCCAGCCCTGCGCGTTCCGCGACGGGTTCCTCAATTCGGCGTGGACGTCGGTCCCAAGCGGGGCCGGCTCGTGGAAGCCGGGGAGCTGCTGGGACATCAGCCCCTTCGAGGGCTCGACCATCGCGTACAGCAACAGCGGGCGGATCCGGCAGGAACTGACGACGGCGGCGATCCCGGGCGCGACGTACACGCTCAGCGTCGCCGTCGGCCGGCGGACCAACCCGTGCTGCCCGTACCGCGACACGACGCTCCTGCTCGAAGCCGGGACGGGCGACGCCCGCGTGACGGTCGCTCAGCGGATCATCACGCTCGCCGAAGC
>JBIKTT010000478.1:0-2874 GCA_044347925.1 Phycisphaerales bacterium | reverse complement strand
TTCGTGCAGGGATGCTCGTTCTGGGCCGCGATCCGGCCGGTGCGCACGCTTCCGCTGCTCGGCGTGCAAGCGACCAACGCCGTCGCCGGCCTGCTTTCCAATCCGCCCGGCAAGATCAGCATCCTCTGGCGGTTCTTCATCCACAACCGCCGCGACGGCGTCCCCGTGCTCACGATCGGAGCGTGGTTTGTCGCCGTCACGATCGGGATTTCCGCGGGCACGATCCCGGTCTTCTTCACAAGCTACTTCCGCCCCACGATCGACGGGGTCTGGGTCGCGTGCATCGCGGGGGGCCTGGTGGCGATGCACGTGCTGGTCTGCGGGGGCGCGAGCATCTTTGCGGGTGAGCGCGGGCTGGCACGCGTGCGGTCCGTTGTGCGCACGCTCCTGCCGGGCCGATTCAAGCGGTTCGCGGATTCGCCCGCGATCGCCCGCGTTCAGGCCGGAGCCGACATGCTGGCCCACCCGGGCTGGCTTGCCGTTCAGATGATGCTCCGCGTGCTCGACCTGCTGATCCTGGGTGCCCGCCTCTGGCTCTGCGCCCGGATCGCGGGGATCAGCCTGGATTACGCTCCGGCGCTGGTGCTGGCGGCGTTCCGGTTCGCGATCGCCACCCTTCTCCCTTCAGGAGCCTTGGGCTCACAGGAAGCCGGGACGATCAAGGTCGCCGAGCGGTTCGCTCCCGAAGCCGCGTCCGCGATGCCCGCCGTGCTTCTGCTGATGCTCGCGGCCGAGCTGGTCGTCTCGGCCGTGCTCGCGCTCGTCGGCGCGATCTACCTCCGTCCCGACCGCCTCCTCAAGAGCAAAGCCGCTCCCGCCCCGTACGATCCCGCGTCATGATCCTCGCGCTCGCCCAGATCAACCCCACCATCGGCGACATCGCCGGAAACACGCGGCTGATGCTCGACATGGCCGCTCGGGCGAAAGCCGCGCACGCCGACCTGCTGGTCTTCCCCGAGCTTGCCATCTGCGGCTACCCGCCCAAGGACCTCCTCCTCGCCGACGGTTTCGTCGCGGCTTGCGAAGCGGCGGTCCACGAGATCGCCCGAGCCGCCCCCGGAAGCATGACCATCGTCATCGGCACGCCCGTCGCGTCCCCGCAGGGGCTCCGCAACGCTCTGGTCGCCTGCCGGGACGGCCGTGTGGTGGCGACGTATGCCAAGCGGCTGCTCCCGACGTACGACGTCTTCGACGAGGACCGGTACTTCGAGCCCGGGAACGAGCCCGTCGTGATCGACGTTCCCGCCGCGTCGGGAACCGTGAGGGTCGGGCTCTCGGTCTGCGAAGACCTGTGGAAAGGCGAGGATGCGGGGTTCGCTTCCCGCTACCTCGATCAGGCCGACCCGGTGCCCGAGCTTGTCCGCGCCGGCGCGACCGTCATCGTCAACCCCTCCGCCAGCCCGTTCCTCCTCGGCAAGGGCAAGCGTCACCGCGAGATCCTTGCCCGCCACGCGACGCGCCACCGCGTCGTGGTCGCCGCGGTCAACCAGGTCGGCGGCAACGACGACCTCCTCTTTGACGGTCACGCGGCTGTGTTGAGCCCCACCGGCTCGCTGATCGCCGCAGGGCCGGGTTTTGAGGAATCGCTCACGGTGCTCGACCTCTCGGCGACCCTCAAGGGAGCGGGCACCGCTCCCGCCGTGCCGGACCCGCTTCTCTCCGCGTGCGATGAAGAGCTCGCGTACCGCGGGCTCGTGATGGGCATCCGGGATTACTGCCGCAAGACGGGATTCTCGAAAGCCGTCCTGGGTCTTTCGGGCGGCATCGACTCCGCGCTGACGGTCGTGCTCGCCGCGACAGCCCTTGGCCCCGCCAACGTGCTTGGCGTCGCGATGCCGGGCCCATATTCCTCCGACCATGCACTGGCGGATGCCCGCGAGTCCGCCCGTCGACTTGGCGTGGGTTTCACGGTGCTTCCCATCGAGAAGCCCATGATCGCAGCATCCGCCGCGCTGGACGGAACGTTCACGCAGCTCGCCCAGCCGCTCCTGGGCGAGCGCCTTCCGGACATCACGGAAGAGAACCTTCAATCCCGACTCCGCGGCACGCTTCTGATGGGTCTCTCCAACCGCACCGGCGCGATCGTGCTGACCACGGGCAACAAGAGCGAGCTTGCCGTCGGCTACTGCACCCTTTACGGCGACATGAACGGCGGCTTGGCGGTCCTCGCGGATGTGAGCAAACAGCTCGTGTACCGCTTGTCGCGCTGGATCAACGCGAACCCCGCCGCGGCCGGCTTCCCCGCGCCGCCGATCCCCGCGAGTTCAATCGACAAAGCCCCCTCCGCCGAGCTCCGCCCGAACCAGACCGATCAGGACAGCTTGCCCCCCTACGACATCCTCGACCGCATCATCGAGTGCATCGTCGAGCGCCGCATGTCCCCCGCACGCGTCATCGCCGAGACCGGGTTCGACGCCGCAACCGTCCGCCGCATCGACCGGCTCATCCAGATCTCCGAGTACAAGCGCAAACAAGCCGCCGTCGGGCTCAAGCTCACGACCGTTGCGTTCGGCTCCGGCCGCCGCGTCCCCATCGCCCAGCGTTGGACCCCGACCTGACCATCACCGGTTGACGCCAGCGCCAAGCTTCGCGAGGGCCTCCCCCGTCACACGGTACAGAACAAAGTCCTCCTGCGCCACGGCTCCCAGCCCCTCGTAGAACCGCCGGGCTTCCGCGTTGTTTACAAGCACGGACCACTCCAACCGGGCACACCCCTCCGTTTTCGCCACCGCGGCAAGCCGCTCCAGAAGCGCCCGCCCAAGCCCGCGCCCGCGAGCCCCCGGTTTGACGTACAAGTCCTCCAGATACAAACCCCGACGACCGACCCACGTCGAAGCATTAAAGAAGTACAGGGCGATGCCGCACGGCTCCCCA
>JBIKTT010000479.1:0-2874 GCA_044347925.1 Phycisphaerales bacterium | reverse complement strand
GACGAGAAGTCCTTTGGACTACGGAATCTCGCGACCGAGGTCCGGGGGTGTCGTCGCCAAGCCTCCTCCACCCCCGGCTACGAAAGGCCAGCCCTTCGGGCTGACGGAGAAAGCCACGAATGCGGTCACGGAAGCGGCTCTCCCCACGCCTCCGGTATCTCCCTCGCCGCCGCCGCGTGCCCATCCACATACCCCGTGTTCATCCGCACCCCCTTCGCGTGCAGAAAGAACGCCCGGTTCACGCGGTGATCCTCAAGCCGAAAGTCAATCACGCTCCACGTCCGCACCGACGGCGGCTGCTCCGGCCCGCTCGGCGTCTGCTTCGAATCCACGAAAAGCGGAACCTCCCACGGCCGCCCCACCAGATCCATCTTGATGTACGCCGGCCGCGAAGCATCATCAAACGTGTCCGGATCCCCCGGCTGCCCGCCATGCCCCGTCACGTTGATCGCGTAACACCGCTGCATCGGCAGCCCGTACACCGACCGCGACGTCGGACACGTCAAAACCGACCCCGCCGCGTAAAGCTCGCCCCCCGTCGACCCGCTCGTCCCCCCCGCCTGCTGCACCACCAGCGCCCAGTTCGGCACCGACCCGTACGGCTGCCCCAGCGCCGGTGTCAGCCCCTTGTGCGTGTCCGCGTACATCCGCACGACCGCATGAATCCCCTTCAGATTCGACAAGCAGACCGTCTGCCGGCCCGCTTCCCGCGCCGCCCCAAGCGCCGGAAGCGCAAGCCCGATGAGCAGCGCGATGATCGCGATCACCACCAAAAGCTCAATCAGCGTGAACGCACGTCGCATCTCCCATCGTAGTGGGGCGGGCCACGCCCGCCCGACGTACCCTCACGCACCCGCACCAAGGAGCCGCGCGTGCTCAACCTGACCCTCCTCCTCGCGGCACTCTCCACCGCGCCGCAGCCCGCCAAAGCCCCGCCGCCTCCCACCTGGCTCAAGGACCTCACCGTCCGCCCCGGCTACACCGTCTCCCTCGCCGCTTCCGACCTCTCCAACCTCCGCCACATCGAATCCGACGGCGCAAGCCGCCTCTTCGTCAGCCGCCCCTACGCCCCGCCCCCCGAAGGTCAGCGCCGAAGCACCTCCGGCGACATCCTCTGCCTCCGTGACCGCGACGGCGATGGCTTCTTCGAATGGCGTGAGACCTTCGTCACCGGACCCGTCACCCTCCACGGCCTCTGCTTCGTGCCCGACCCCGCCGCCCCAGGCAAGCCCGCTCTCCCCGGCGCAGGCTGGCTCTGGTACTCCACCAGCGGCTCGGTCTGGAAAGCCCGCGACAACGACGGCGACGGGAAAGCCGACGAGAACATCGAAGTCCTCAAGGATGGCTCACTCCCCGCCGGCGGCGCCAACTGGTGGCGCGCCATCCTCGTCACCGAAAGCCGCCTCTTCACCGCCATCGGCGACACCGCCAACATCACCGACGAGTCCGACACCGACCGCCAGAAGATCTGGTCCTTCGCCCTCGACGGCTCCGACAAAAAGCTCTTCGCCTCCGGCCTCCGCTCCACAGAAAAGCTCCGCCTCCGCCCCACCGCAAAGCCGCGCCCTTCCGCCCTCGAACTCTGGGGCGTCGATCAGGGTTCCGACTGGTTCGGCCGCATCCTCGGCGAAAAGCCAGGCCAGAATCCCGACGAGCCCGGTGCCGGCCAACCCATGACCGAGACCCTCCCCCCCGACGAGATCAACGTCTACACCCAGTCCGGCTTCTACGGCCATCCCTTCCTTGTCGGCGACCGCATCCCCCGCCCCGAGTTCGCCGCCAAGTCCGACCTCGCCGACTGGGCCGCCAGGACCACGCCCCCCAAGCACAGCCTCCCGGCCCACGCCGGCGCCTCCGGCTTCTGCTTCCTCAACCCCGACATCACCGCCCGCCTCGCCGCCCGCCCCGGTGCCCTCCCGGCCGAACTCGGCGGCCTCGACCTCGTCGTCGCCTGCCACGGCTCATGGAACACGCCCAATCCCGCCGGCTACAGCATCGAGCGCGTCCTCTTTGACCCCGTCGAAGACCGCCCGATCGGCCACGTCACCCTCGTCCGCGGCATCCGCCGCACCGAAGACCCCGCCACCAAACGCGCCCGCTGGACACCCCTCATCCGCCCCGTCGACATGGTGCAAGCCGCCGACGGCTCCCTCCTCTTCACCTGCGACATGAACAACATGATCCTCCGCATTTCCGGTGTCCGGAAACCCTGAAACACCTTCCATCCCTTGACTTTCCTCCCGACCCCTCCGAGACTTTGCCCGTGACGTTCTCCGCGTTCCATTCCGGCCACCATCATCACCATGATCCCCATGGGGCCGGTTGAGTCGCGCACGCTTTCCAGAAAAGCAAAGTGCAATCCTCGACGCCGGCCTCCTCAGGCCGGCGTTCTTCGTTTTCCACCCCTTCACCCCGCCCCAAAGGACCCTCGCATGCTCCCCTCCGCCGCCATCCGACTCGCCCTCCCCAAAGGCCGCATGGAACAGGGCATCCTCGCCCTCCTCGCCGAAGCCGGCATCCGCGTCTCCTCCTCCGCACGCGGCTACCGCCCGACCATCAGCCTCCCCGGGTTTGAAGCCAAAGTGCTCAAGCCCCAGAACATCATCGAGATGCTCGCCGCCGGCTCACGCGACCTCGGCTTCGCCGGTGCCGACTGGGTCCAGGAGCTCGGCATGGAGTCCCGCCTCGTCGAACTCCTCGACACCGGCCTTGACCCCGTCCGCCTCGTCGCCGCCGCCCCGGCGGATCTCGTCAAGGACGGCATCTTCACCGCGCCCACCGTCACCGTCGCAAGCGAGTTCGAACGCCTCACCACCCGCTGGATCGAATCCCGCCGCATGAAAGCACGCTTCGTCCGTAGCTTCGGCGCAACCG
>JBIKTT010000028.1:0-10250 GCA_044347925.1 Phycisphaerales bacterium | reverse complement strand
TGCTCAGGGTCAACGTCACCTTGTTGTATCGGATCAGGATGTCCGGATGGTGCTGGTCCGCTTCCGCAAGCGCCGCGACATGCTGCACAAACGCCATCGACTCCACGAAGTTCTTGAACTGATACGTCCGCTGAATGGTGTCGCCAAGCTCCGACCACTCCGGCACGCCCACCAGCGCCGATTGCACCTGCGACTCTTCCATCTTCGCCGCTGGAGCGACGGCGGACCCCGCCGAAGCCACCACGGCCGTCTTGGAACCCTTCTCAGGCAGCTTGGCCATGTCGGGTACGACTCCGAAGGATCCGGACGGACGGCCCCAAGCCCACAACTCCGGGCGACGGCCGCCGCCATGATCGGCGACGCCCACAGTGTACCGTTGCACCTCGATGCACGCCGAAAGCTCCACCTCCGGAAGTTTACGGGCACTAACTCCCACCACCCGCCTTGCGCCCTCGCCCACCGGAGCTCTTCACCTCGGAAACGCCCGCACCTTCCTCCTGACATGGGCCCTCGCCCGCTCCCGCAACTGGAAAATCGTCCTCCGCATCGAGGACCTCGACACCCCTCGCGTCAAGCCCGCCACGATCGAAAGCACGCTCCGCACGCTCGAATGGCTCGGCATCGACTGGGATACCGGACCCATCATCCAATCCACCGACCTCGAACACCACCGCTCCGCGATGAACGTCCTCGCGGCCAAGAGCCTGGTCTACCCCTCCGCCCACTCGCGCTCCGAGATCGACGACGCCGCGGCTTCTCTCGCCGCTTCCGCCCCCCAGGAAGGCGCCCACGACATCCCCTTCCCCGCCGACCTTCGCCCACCGCTCGCCGACCGCCCGCTCACCTTCAACGACGCCCAAGCAGAGACGAACTGGCGCCTCGTGGTCGAGCCCGGACCGACCGCGTTCGATGACCAGTTCGCGGGCCCGCAAGCTTTTGACGTCTCGGCCATCGTCGGCGACTTTGTCGTCTGGACCAAGCGCGGCACCCCTTCGTACCAGCTCGCGGTGGTCGTCGACGATCATCGTCAGCACGTGACGCACGTGGTCCGCGGGGACGACCTCCTCGACTCCGCCGCCCGCCAGATGCTGCTCTACCGCGCGCTGGGCTTTGGGCCCATCCCCGAATACTGCCACCTCCCGCTCGTGCTCGGCACCGACGGCCGCCGCCTCGCCAAGCGGCACGGCGACACGCGTGTGGAGACCTACGCCCGCCGCGGCGTCACGCCCGAGCGTCTCATCGGCCTGCTCGCGTACTGGTCGGGCTTCACACCCCGCCGCTCCCCGATGCCGGCTTCGGAGTTCCTCGGCCGGTTCAGCCTCGATACCATCCCCAAGCATGCGGTGACCTTCACCGCGGAGGACGATGCATGGCTACTCGATCGGTAACGCGCTCAACCGGAGGCAACATGACCTGGATGATTCTCGTCCTTCGTGCGCTCACCGTCGCCGGCGTCATCGCCGCCTCCCAAACCGCCGGCTGCGAGCAGAAGCCCGCATCTTCTTCCGGCGCCCGGCAGGCCCCGAAAGAATCCAAGGTCACCATCAACGGCAAGACCTTCACGCTCGAGACCGCCCTGACGCCCACCAAGCAGTTCCAAGGGCTTTCCGGACGGACCGATATCCCCGCCGACGGCGGCATGGTCTTCGTCTTTCCGACCGCCCAGGAACGCTACTTCGTCATGCGCGACTGCCCGGTCCCCATCGACATCGTCTTCCTTGATTCCATGATGAAAGTCACCGCCCAGCACGAGATGGTTCCGGAAACCCCGCGCTCCGAAGCCGAGAAAGCCAACGGCATCAACGGCACCAACGAACAGTACGAAGCCCGCCTCGCCCGCTACCACAGCAAGTTCCCCGCCCAGTACGTCCTTGAATTCAAGGGCGGCACGCTCAAGCAGCTCAACCTCAAGGAAGGCCAGAAGATCGAGCTCGACCCCGACCTGAGGAAATGGAGCCGCTGACCGGCCGCCGTCAAGCCGGCCCCCCGAATCGCCGATCCCCCTGAACACGCCGGAACGAGATTCCCGCCCCGCCCCGTCGGGGACCGCGGAGATTCGGCGTTCGAGGGAGTCGGATGCCGGACCGCACGCTGATCTTCATTTCCGGACCCGGACTCCGAGAGTCAATCCCCCGCTGGCTCGAGCCCGTGCTGAGCGCATGGCCCGCTTCAGCGCTCCCTCGCATCCAGACCATCGCCCACGTCCGCGACATGCCGCACGATGCGGGAGTCGTCCTGGCGATCCTCCACCCCAACACCAACACCGCCGACGTACGCGACGTCGCCGACCGGCTGACGGTAAAGCACCTTCCCGGCGTGCTCCTGTGCGACGGCGCTGAGTCCCTCCGCCCCAGGATCCAGCGAGACGGCGTGCTCGTCGAGCCTCACGACGCCGACCCGCGAACCGTCGCGACGATGCTCTACGCTCTCCTCGAACGCCAGAGCGCCGTGCAGGAGCTCACGCGTGATCTCCGCATCTCGCACGCGGCCCAGGGCGGCCTCTGCGGCGAGATGGACCGGATCCACGAGGAGCTCAACCTCGCTTCTCGCGTGCAGCGGCAGTTCATCCCGCGGCACCTCCCCTCGCCCGACGGGCTTGAATTCGCGACGATTTTCCGCCCCGTCGGGTACGTCTCGGGCGACATCTTCGACATCCGCCAGGTCGACGAAGACCTCTGGGCGTTCTTCATCGCCGACGTCGTCGGCCACGGCGTCCCCGCGGCGCTGCTCACGATGGTCGTGCTCCGCGCGCTTGTCACACGCGAAAAGGTCGGGCACGACTGGCGGCCCGTGCAGCCCAGCGACGCGCTCGCACGCATCAACGACGAGCTCTGCCTGCAGCCCGAAGGCCCGCAGCGCTTCGCCACGGCGGTGTACGGAACGATCGACGCCCGCACACGCGAAGTCGTCATCGCGGGCGCCGGGCACCCGCCGCCTCTGGTGATCGACGAGAAAGGCGGCTTTGACCGGATCGAAATGGAAGGTCCGCTGCTGGGCGTCTTCGCCGACGCCCAGTTCCCGCAGGTCCGCTTCACGCTCGCGCCCGACCGCACGCTGCTGCTCTACTCGGACGGCTTTGAGGTCGCTTTCCCCGAAGAAGGAAAGTCCGGCCTCAAGCAGGCGACCAACACCTATCTGTCGCACCTCGGCCAGCTCGCGCGTCACGACGCGGACGGCAAGCCGAACCTCGCGCAGTCGATCCGCCAGCTCGAAGAGCTGCTCGACGGCCAGATGTGCAGCCTGCACCGGGTGGACGACGTGACGGCGATCGCCGTCGCGGCACGCCCGAGAACGGCGTCGTCGGGCGCGGCGGCGGCCTGAAAGCACGCTGGCGCGCGACCGCGGGCCGCAAAGGCGGCAAACACGCGACGAAACGACCACAGAAGCGAATGACCAAGCAAAGTCCACGGGCGTAACCGCCGATCGAATGGGAGAGTCAATGTCGGGTGAAAGCCCCGACGAACCGCGACCCGAGCCACGGACGGCCCGGTGCGCGACACGAGGAGGTGGTCGGCGTCAAGGACGGCGTCGATCGCATTCAGGCTCACGGGCCGATGTGTGTCGGACCAGGCCGCGGGTGTGTGACCCGTGCCGAGCCCGAAGGAATTGGTGGCCCGAGACCTTTGGGCCGGATCTCAGGAGTGAATCGGTATGCGTAATCAAGTTCGGAAGGCCTTCACGCTGGTCGAAATTCTGATCGTCGTCGTCATCCTCGGCATTCTCGCGGCCATCGTGGTGCCCCAGTTCACCAACGCCACGCAGGACGCCCAGGCCGGCAACATCAAAGCCCAGCTCGACACGCTCAACAACCAGCTTGAGCTCTACCGCGCCCGCACGAACGGTCTCCCGACCGACTTCGTCTCCGGCGGCGCCACGGCTTGGGACCTCATGATCGCGGGCGGCTACATCAAGACCGCGCCCCGCAACCCCTTCAACGGCATGTCCTCGGTCGGCACCGACCCCGCCACGGACGGCTGGTACTACGCCGACGTCGACGGTAACGGCACCGCCGAGACGCTCTGCGCCACCAACTTCAACAACGACCCCAACGACGATGACGACACCGACGGCGACGGCAAGTTCGGCCAGATCACCCCGGGCATGAACAAGCCCTGAGGATCGGCCCTGGTCTGATCGCGTCCTCTGACAGGGACGCTTCCAACGCACGAGACCGGCCTGTTCCCTCATCGGACCAGGCCGGCTTTGTTCAGGGGCTCTCCCCACCTCGAGGACACCACCATGCGGCGCGCCTTCACCCTCGTCGAAATCCTGATCGTCGTCGTCATCCTCGGAATCCTCGGATCCGTCGTCGTCCCCCAGTTCGCCTCCGCGACCACCCAGGCCAAGCAGGTCGCCACCCTCGAACACCTCGGCCGACTCCGCCGCGCACTGGCCGTCTACTACGTCCGCAATAACGCCGCGTACCCGGGAATCTCCGGCGGAACCGCCACCTGGGGTGAACTCCTCACCGAGGGCTACCTCAAAGCTCCCGGCCCCGTCAATGACTGGATCGGCGGCGAGAATTCAAAGGTCATCATCATCCGCACCACCCCCGACACCGAGTTCCATCAGGACTACGGCTGGATCTACGACTCCATGACCGGTAACGCCTGGGCCGCGGGCTACGACGCCGAGGACCGCCCCCTCCCCATCCCCTGATATCCCCATCAACCGCATTTCCGGCAAAGCCCGCTCAAGTCACCCGCTCCCCCGCCCGATCCATCAGTCATGGAACACACACCGACATCGCCGCTCGCTTCCCGCCGCACCAACCGGGTCCTCACGGCCGTCGCGGTGCTCCTCGCACTCAATCTCCTCAAGCCAATGGACCTGGTGCCCAGCGCCTTCGCACAGCCGGGAGAATCCACCGGCCTCACCAGCGCCATCGAACAGCGCAAGCAGATGATCGCCCAGCTGAACACCCTCGAGAAAAAGCTCGAGAAGATCGAATCCGCCCTCGCCAAGGGCATCAAGATCTCCGAGATGCCCGAGCTCAAGCTCCCCTCGGACCTCAAGGAAGCCATCAAGCGTTCGAAGGCCGACAAGCCCGAAACGCCCGCGGAACCCGCCCAGGCGCGATGATCGCCCGCGCGGGAACCAGGAAGGACCGGTTGTGTTTCACCGAACGTACGCCCGCGCCTACACGCTCATCGAGGTCCTCGTCGTCGTCACCGTCCTCGGAATCGCCGCGTCCATGGTGATCCCGTCCTTCGGCGGGTCCGACGGCATGCGAGTCCAAGCCGCCGTCCGCACCATCGT
The DNA here is from genome assembly GCA_044347925.1 of Phycisphaerales bacterium. Classification (GTDB taxonomy): domain Bacteria; phylum Planctomycetota; class Phycisphaerae; order Phycisphaerales; family UBA1924; genus UBA2396. The sequence goes on along the minus strand of JBIKTT010000028.1, from coordinate 4,991 downwards.
CTCCGACATCGCACTCGCACAGTCCGACGCGCTGGCTTTCCAAAGCGGCCGCGCCATCGTCTTCGACCTCGACGAGGGCCGCTACTCCATCGTCGAAGTCCGCGGCGGACAGATCAACGAAGAGACCGACCTCATCCAGACGCAAAAGCTCACCAACACGCGCTTCGGCAACCTGCGCATCACGCGGATCGACTTCGGCGGCTCGATCGCCAACGCCCTGATCTTCGATGAAATGGGAGCCCCGGTCACCTCCCCGGGCGGCTCGACTCCCGCCGGCAACGGCACCATCGTGATCGAGGGTGCCGGCGACCGCTACACCCTGACCGTCGAGGGATACACCGGACGCGTCACCGTCGCCCGAACCGACGTCACCGCGATCGAGGAACCGTAACCACCGCACCCGCGCCCGCTCACTCCCAGTCCGGAGCCCCCATGGCGTCCCATCAGAAAATCCGCTGGCTCGGCCGCATGACGACCCCGGTCCTCACCCTCGCCCTCGCCGCGGGCATTCTCATTTGGATGAAGCTCCGCCTCGTCACCGGCCTGCCGCGCTCCGTCTACGCCGAGCCCATCGTCATGCCGACGATCCCCACCGACGTCAACCAGAACATCCCGGCCATGTCCGTCGACACCGCCGACCGGACCTGGCGACACCACGCCGCCGATCTCACCGCGACGGACCCCACGCCCCACCTCGATGAGCCGCTCCCGCCGCACTGAGATCCCGCCCGGGCTCACGCATTCAGAGCCGCCAACACCCGCGGCAACACCTGACCCATCGCGACCACCTCGCCCTTGCCGGCGACATCCTTGCGGAGCTTGAACTCCACGCCGCCCGCTTCCAGAGCCTTGTCGCCGACCGTCAGCCGCACGGGGATCCCCGTCAGGTCCGCATCCTTGAACTTCACCCCCGCCCGCTCGTCGCGGTCGTCGATGAGCACATCGATCCCCTCGGCATTGAGCGCCTTCGCCAGGTCGCCCGCCGCTTTCCGGTGCCCCGCGTCCTCAGGCTTCATGATCGTGATCAGCACGTGATACGGCGCGATCGCCGCCGGCCACAGGATCCCGTTCTCATCGTGGTTCTGCTCGACCGCCGCCGCCATCGCTCGGCTGACGCCGACGCCATAGCAGCCCATGATGACGCTCCGCTTGCCCTGCTTCTCATCCAGGATCGCAAAGCCCATCGCGTCGGAATACTTCGTACCAAGCTTGAAGATGTGCCCGACTTCGATGCCGCGTCCGGTGACGAGCTTCGCTCCCTCCGCCCGCGGCGACGGATCCCCCTCGACCGCGTTTCGCACATCCCCGACGATGACCTTGCTCTTGTCATCCAGCACCGCGCCCACCTCGCGCCGCCAGTTGAAGTGCTTCACGTGATGGTCCGCTTTGTCCGCTCCGCTCGCCCAGAACCCGCCCAAGCTCGCGTCCGCGTCGATCAGCATCAGCACGCCCGGCACCGTGTTCACCACGCGCGGCGAAACGTACCCGACCGCAAAGCCCGCCTTCTTCGCCGCATCCACCGGCGCAAGCTCAACCGCGCCCACGCCCGCGAGTGCCTTGACTTTGCCCTCGTTGACCTCATGATCCCCGCGCACCACCGCGACGATCCACCGCCCCGGCTCGCCCGGCACGGCGAAGACCACCGTCTTGAGCATCCGGTCCGGCTTGACCTTCATGAACTTGCCGACCTCTTCGATCCCCGGCAAGTTCGGCGTGTGCACCTCGGTCAGTTCACCCGACGGCGCCTCCGTCAGCGTCCCCTTGGGCCTCGCCCCGATCTCGCACTTCTCCACGTTCGCCGCGTACCCCGACACCGGGCACTTGAGCACCGTGTCCTCGCCGCTCGCACAATTCACCATGAACTCGTGCGAAGCCGACCCGCCGATGGGCCCGCTTTCCGCTTCCACCGCCGTGAAATCCAAGCCGCACCGCTTGAAGATGTTGCTGTACGCCGTGTACATCTTGTCGTACGCCTCGTTCAAGCCTCCCGGCCCCTCCACGTTCATGTGGAATGAGTACGCGTCCTTCATGATGAACTCGCGGCACCGGAGCAACCCCGCACGCGGCCTCGCCTCGTCCCGGAACTTCGTCTGGATCTGGTAAAGCGTCAGCGGCAGCTGCTTGTAGCTGCTCACGCACCCCAGCATCAACTGCGTAATGACCTCCTCGTGCGTCGGCGCCAGAGCGTTCAGCCGCCCCTTGCGGTCCGTCACGCGGAAAAGGTTGTCGCCGTACGTCTCGTGCCGCTTGGTGCCGTTGAAAAGCTCGAACGGCTCGAGCGCCGGCATCAGCATCTCCGCCGCGTCCGCCCCGCTCATCTCCTCGCGCACGATGTCCGAGATCTTGTTCAGCGTCCGCCACGCCAGCGGCAGGTAGTCGTAAATCCCCGCTCCCACCTGCCGGATGAACCCCGCCCGGTGAAGCAGGACGTGCGAAGGCACCTCCGCGTCGTTGGGAGCTTCCCGCGTCGTCGGGATCAGCGTCAAGGACCAAGCCTGCGTCACGCCGGGACGGTGCGACGACACGGTAGAACGGGCGGAAGCGGTGGACGTTTGGGTGGAGGTGCTCATGGAGCGGGAGGGTAGCAACCGCCCCGCCGCCGCGGCATTTTCCTGCAAACAACCCCCGGAACTTCCGTCCCGGGGGTTGGCGCGTGTCCGTGGAAACCGGACTTGGAAGGGTCAATTCAGTCGCTCGCCGGCCGGGCTTCAGCAGCCCGTCTCGAAGAGCTGCACAAACGCGTCATAGTCGAAGAAATCCACGAAGTCGTCCGCGTTCATGTCCGCCGTCCGGCCCGCGGGGCACCCGGCGCCCTCGTAGCAGGTGACGAAGTCGTCATAGTCGAAGAAGTCAAGGAACCCGTCCTCGTTGAAGTCCGCAGGGCAGTCGAACCGGACGTTGAGGTGGAACCCGCCGACCGCGCCGTTGTACCCGGCCACGCGCAGCCAGACCTCCTGGCCCGCCTGAACCGCGAACGACACCCGGCTCTGACGGTTCTGAGCACCGTTGATGTCGTCGTTGCAGACCATCAGCTCCGCGTCCTGCGTCGTCGGGATCGCGCTGTGCGCCGAAAGCACCGTGTCAAAGTCCGACCCGATCGTGTCCGCGATCACCGTCCCCGACCGGCGAGCCTGCATCTTGAAGTACACGTCCGCCGCATCGTTCGAAGACCCGCACATCCCCGCGAGATTCGTCGGCGTCGCGCCCTCCAAGCACCCCACCAGCGACGTCGGGACCCCGATGAACTCGGCGTCGTACGGAGAATCCGTGCCCGCCATCATCTCAAGGCTCTTGACCGCGACCGACCCGGCCCCGGAGAAGCCCTGCCACATGTCACCCGTGTCGCCGATCAGCACATCCGTGCCGTCGGTCGCCACCGAGTTCGCAAATCCCGTGCTGCCGTCCACCATCGCCGACGTGATCGTGCGAAGCAGCGCCCAGCCCGCTTCGCCCATGTCCCGGTACACATACGCCCGGTCCAGGCCCGGAGCGCTGATCACCATGTACCCGCCACGCATCGAGATCGACGTGCCGAAGTTGCCGCCATCCCCGTCCGGACCCGAGATGAACCCCGTCACCTCCCAGTTGCCGTTCGGAAGCTTCTGGTACAGGAACACGCGGCCGCGAGCGTTGCCGAAGCTCGGCGCACCCGAAGCGATCCACGTGCCGTCCGTCGCCACCGCCAAGCCGTTGAACTGAAACGCTTCGTCCCACTGCGTCGGGAGATTCTGAAGGGTGTAGCCGTTGCCGACATGGTTGAACACGTAGATCCCGCCCGTCGACGTCGCCGAATCGCTGTCGCGATCCGGAGCGCCCACCACCAGCATCCCCGCGTTCGGCCCGCCCTGCGGAGCAATCGCCACCGAGTATCCAAAGTGCTCGCCCGCCTGCGAGCTGAACGCCGGACGGATCACCGTGCTCACCAATTCGCCCTGGTTCGAAGCGTTGATGCGGTACACGAACACCGCGCCCATGTCGTCGCCGGCGTTGAAATCCCGACGCGGAGCGCCGAACGCAATCCGGCCGTTCCCCACCGCGGTCGACCAGCCAAACTCATCCCCCGCCGCGCCCGCAAGGCCCGGAGTATTGATGAACGTCCACTGGCCGTTGATCTTCTTGTAGATCTGCCCCTTACCCGCGACCCAGCTGTTCACCGCCGCGCCACCGCCCTGGCCGGTCGCGATCACCTGCCCGTCGGTCGCGACGCACCGGCCGTAGAACTGGTTCGTGCCAAGATCGCTCGAGTACATCTGCCACGACCAGACGCCGTTGGTCCGCTCAAACACGAACCGGCTCCCGCCGTTGGTCCCCTGACCCTGATCGTCGTCCGGAACGCCGATCGCCGCCACGCCGGCCGCCGCCGCCACGCTCGCGCCGAACCGGTCGTTCGCCGCGGGGTTCGTGTGATGAAGCTTGACCGTCTCGCACTGCCCGAAAGCCGTGCCCGCAAGACCCACCAGCACCGCCGCTCCCATCATCATCTCAGTCCGCATGATCCGCTCCGTTCTCGTGCCGCCGTGCGGCCACCACGCGGCGATACTCCTCGCCGTTTCGCGGGCCGACACGTGTGTTGCGCATTCGCCCGGAGCGTTCACCCCGGGATCCTTCCACGCTTCAATGCGTCTGAGAACCGCCGCGAAGCTAACCCCCATTCCAGCAAAAAACAGCCCCCGCGATCGCTCGCCGGGGCCCGACCGACTCCCGTCCGCGCCGTCCTCCGTCGCTCCGCTCATCGAAGCGACCGCCACGCTCATGTCACGACCGATCATGCCCGCTTCCGTTCCCGCCGGGTGAACCCGCCCAACCCAACCCGCCTCCTTGATGCCCCCACCACCCACAACACCTTCCCCGGCTCGCGTTGGCACGCCAGTTGCGAAAGCTCCCGCAGGAGCCCCTCATGCGCATCAACCGACTCTGCCGACTGATGACCGCCCTCTGTGCCTCGCTCGCGGTGTCAATTCCCACCAGCCAAGCGGACACCACGGTCAAAG